>CAJWRJ010000022.1 GCA_913046215.1 uncultured Legionellales bacterium
GCTATGGGTAGACTTGAACTACCGACCCCGGCGTTATGAGTGCCGTGCTCTAACCAGCTGAGCTACATAGCCACAGTATTAATTTGTATGAAACAAAAAAGGGGTTGCGATTTTGTTTTTTATTTTTGCGGATGTCAAGAACGCGATTACAAGAAGTTCACAAATTTAGTTTTTAGAAACTTCTCTATTTTTCACGTTTTCCAAAAATTACCATTGTTTTGCCTGATACTGATATTAAATGATCCTCCTCTAGGCTTTTTAGCACACGTCCAACCATTTCACGGGAACAACCAACAATTCTACCTAGCTCTTGTCTCGTTATGCTAATTTGCATTCCATCTGGATGCGTAATTGCTTCGGGGCCACTACAAAGGTCTAGCAAAGTTTTTGCTACACGTCCTTTTACGTCAGTAAATGCAAGATCACTTACTTTACGACTTGTTCGTCTAAGACGAATAGCTAATTGTGAGGCAATCAAAAACATTAAATCAGGGAAAATTTCAGTCAAATTTTGTAATTTTTCATAGCTAATTGTTGCAATCTCTGATTTTGGTTTTGCTCTAACAGATGCTGTACGACTATGCTCATCACCAAACATTCCAATCTCACCAAAAAATTCACCGGGATTAAGATATGCAAGTACGATTTCATTTCCTTTTGTGTCTTCAATAACCACAGTTACTGAGCCGCTTATTATGTAATAGAGATCTTTAGATGGATCACCTTCTCTTATTATCAACTGTTTTGTTGAGTAGGTATTCACGTCACAATGCTCGAGAAAGCGCGATATTACCTTACTTTTTTCAGCTGATATTGGAGTTGCCATTTGTAGTTCCCAGATAAATCATTATTCCTATTGGTATGATAACTATGTTACTCTTTTTCCATAAAATCAACTGCTTGAGGTATTTAAATTGAATATTAATGTAAGTTGGGCTGGTGAGGCCTTGTTTGTTGGAGAAACGGCGTCTGGTCACAAAATTCTGATGGATGGTCCTCCAGAAGGGGGGGGACATGATCTTGGTCCTCGTCCTATGGAAATGTTGCTACTTGGGACTGGATCATGCAGTTCTTATGATGTTATTTCAATTCTAAAAAAATCTAGACAGGATGTTAATGCGTGTGAGGTAGAAATAAGCTCTACTCGAGCAGATACTGAACCTAAAGTTTTTACCGATATTCATATTCATTTCAAAGTGACTGGTAAAGATTTAAAAGAAAAGCAGGTTGAGAGAGCTGTTTCATTATCAGCTGAAAAGTATTGCTCAGCTTCGATAATGTTGGGCGCTATCGCAAAAATTACGCACACATTTGAGATTATAGATCTATAAATAAATCAATTTTATGAAACTATATTTTTCTAGGATCTTTAGCTCTTTTTATGTAAAAACCATAGACATCATTAGTTAAATCGAACTTTATAATTTTGTGACCTGTTCTAGCACAGTAAGCCTCAAAATCTATTTTTGAATGAGGGTCTGTTGATTCGACGAATATAATTTCATCTACCGGTATTTTATTGAGCAGTACTTTTGTTTTGAGAATTGGTAATGGACAATTGAGTCCTTTAGCATCAAGGTAGTGATCAAAAGCAATTTTGTTATCAATATTTGAATCAGACAAAATTTAAATAAATATAATCAGTTATTGTGATTTTCTTTCACAACTCGCATTTGCAAAAGTTTCAATCAGTTCAATTGTTTTTTCCCAACCAAGGCAGGCATCAGTGATACTTTGTCCATAAGTAAGCTCATGACCCGGTTTTACGTCTTGTCTACCACCAATTAAGTGACTTTCAATCATAATCCCTACTATTCTTTTATCACCACCCATAATTTGTTTTGCAACTTCATTACCTACATCAATTTGTAGATCATGTTCTTTTCGACTATTTGCATGACTAAGATCTATCATTATATTAGCCGGAAGTTTTGCTGATTCCAATTCATTCGAGACTTTATCTATATGATTGGCATCATAGTTTGGCTCTTTACCACCTCTTAGAATTATATGGGTATCCATATTGCCTTGTGTTGTAACAATTGCCGCATTACCACCATCTTTACGAATTGATAAAAAATGATGTGGACGCGTTGCCGCATTTATAGCGTCTACAGCAATCTTTGTTGTCCCGTATGTTCCATTTTTAAATCCAACGGGGCAGGATAAACCTGAAGCTAACTCTCGATGAACCTGACTCTCGGTTGTTCTAGCACCAATAGCACCCCAGCTGATTAAATCAGTTACATATTGAGGTGTAATTAAATCAAGATATTCTGTACCAGCTGGGACGCCCATTTCATTTAGATCTAAAAGTAGTTTTCTTGCGAGTCGTAAACCTTTATTAATATTAAAACTATTATCTAATGAAGGATCATTAATAAGTCCTTTCCAACCAACCGTTGTTCGTGGTTTTTCAAAGTATACACGCATGATAATTAGAAGATCATCGGAGTATTTTTCAATTAATGGTTTCAATCTAGAGGCATATTCTTTTGCAGCGGACACGTCGTGTATTGAGCATGGCCCTGTAATAACAATTAATCGTTGATCATCGCCATGCAAAATACTGTGAATCGCGCTACGTGTTAAAGCTGTTGTTTTAGCGGCTTGTTCGGAAATTGGAATTTCTTTACATACCTCAAGAGGTGTCGTAACAGCTTTAATTGATTCTATTCTTAAATCATCAGTTTTATAATTCATAATTATACTTTTTTGCCTGGTTAATTTTATTTAGCCTGGCGGCCATTTCAAACTACGACCTGCAATTATATGTATATGAAGGTGAAACACAGTTTGTCCCGCATCCTCGCCATTGTTAACAACTAATCTATATGCCTCACCATACCCTTGATCTTTAGCAATATCTCCTGCTTTAAGAAAAAGGTGTCCTAGCAAATTTTCGTCATCATTTGTAGCATTACTAATCATAGCTATTGGTTTCTTTGGTATAACTAGTATATGTAGCGGTGCTTGTGGATTTATGTCCTTAAATGCTAGGCATAAATCATCTTCATATACTATATCAGCCGGTATCTCTCGGTTAATAATTTTTGTGAATAAGGTGTCTGACATTCTAATTTTTATATTCAAATATAAGCGAGCAGCGATTATAGCGCTATATTATTAAAAATTAAAAATTTTAATTGCTTTTTATTGGTAGTTTATCCATATTACTCGTTAGATAAAAATTATAAAAAAAGGTAAAAAAAAGGAGAAAATTCATGCTAAAAGCATGGTCATTGGTGTTAGTACTCTCAATGTTCAGTTTAAAATCGTACGCAATTGATCTAATATCAGATCAACAAGTAACGCTATACTACAGCCTGTCTTTTGATGCTGGCTATGATAAAACCTCAAAAAGTAATTATGGATTGAGATTTGATAGAGACATGATTCAACTGGGTGACGGGATAAAGATAAGCCAATTAAGATCTAAACCGGCTATTTTGAACTTGAGAGTTAATGAGTATGGCATTAAAGCTTTGGAATTAAATGGAGTTAATTATGCATGGGATGAATATGCACATCACGCTAATGAGGCTGAAACAGATACGAACTCAGAAAATGAAGACGAGCAGAAAAAGAAATCAAAACCATTAACACACTATATAAATAAAGCACCCACAGGTGTATTGATAGGCGTTGCTATAGGTGTAATTGCGCTCGTTGATAGCCTGTCATCGAGCAAATAGTTTTTTAACTAAAAATATAAAATTTTATTGCGTTTTTTAATAGACGAACGGAGATTGTTATGTCGCTAAGAATTAATGATGAAGCCCCAAATTTTAATGCTGAAACAACTCAAGGAGAAATTAACTTTCATGATTGGCTTGGAGACCAATGGGCAGTGTTGTTTTCACATCCAAAAGATTTTACACCAGTTTGTACAACTGAACTTGGGTATATGGCAGGATTAGAATCAGAGTTTAAGAAGCGTAATTGTAAAATTATTGGTTTAAGTATTGATCCTGTTGAAAGTCATAAAGAGTGGGCAAAGGATATTGAAGAAACACAAGGGCATGCAGTCAATTACCCAATGATCGGTGATAGTCAATTAGAGGTTGCTAAACTTTATAATATGTTACCAGCTGATGAATCAGGAACATCAGAGGGTAGAACTGCTATGAATAATGCAACCGTACGCTCTGTTTTTATTATAGGCCCTGACAAAAAAATAAAACTAATGTTGACTTATCCTATGACAACAGGACGTAATTTTGATGAAATTTTACGAGTACTAGATTCAATGCAATTAACAGGAAAACATAAGGTAGCAACACCTGTAAATTGGAAAAATGGTGATGATGTTATAATTATACCGGCTGTATCAGATGAAGAGGCAAAAAAGATTTTTCCTGATGGTTGGAAGACGATAAAACCATACTTACGTAAAGTTAATCAGCCTAAATAATTTTATAATCCAGATCTTTCATCGCAAATGTATTATAAATACAAAATAAAGGCATTATTTTTATTTGTAATTTTATTTACGCAAGTAACAGCATGCACAAAAGAAACTAATCCAAAAAAAGCTTTCGATAATGGCGATTATAAAACCTCATTTAATATATGGGAAAAACAAGCTAAACAAGGGGATGCAGAAGCACAAAATTACATTGGAATACATTATTACGTGGGACTAGGCGTTGACAAAAATTACCAAAAAGCACTTATGTGGTATGAAAAAGCAGCGAAAGCAGGTAATTTGCATGCACAACGAAATACTGCTGATATGTATAATTATGCTAGAGGCGTGGAAAAAGATATTTATTTGGCTTTTATGTGGTATTTCGCGTCATATCAACAGGGAAACGGTAGAGCAAAATCTCAAATCGATAACATTATTGCATTAGGTCAAATGTCGCCAAATATGCAACTACATGCAAAGATTGCATCTAATGAGTATATACCCGATAAAGAAAATCATTTTAACAGTTACGATACTTACATTGAAAAATGATTCAGATCTACTTATGAAATAACATTGTTTATTTAGTTATTTTTTACTCTAGATAAAACAGCACAACCTACAGTAGCATCAATTCCTGATTCAACATAGCAAGCACTGATTTTATTTGATTCAAGGATTTTTCCAATGTTATATCCTCTACTATTCGAGGCAACCCAAGTTATGGTTACATTGTCCGGATGAATAATACCATAGAAATTTTTAGTTCCATCTGAGTATGTGAAATGACCCTTAAATCTTCTATCAGTTTGTTCGGTAATTTCTACATTTTTTTCCCAAGTTTTCAATCCCTTTAATTCTGAATAAGTATCATTTTCACCGGTCCACATTCCAATGAGATTTGGAATGTTTTCTGCACTTATATTTTGGGTCATTACAATAAGAATTGTAATAGTGATTATTAGAAATTTTTTCATATTAAATATTTTTTGATATTCTTTCGTTGCGCATTATAAAATTTTTCTTATGTAATTTACAACTAATGAGAAAAAATTGTTAGATAAAGTAATATTGTGGCACATCAATAACATATAACCAAGGAATTAGGTGGTGGGCCCGGTAGGACTTGAACCTACGACCAATGGATTATGAGTCCACTGCTCTAACCAACTGAGCTACAGGCCCACAGACAATTTTTATGTATCAAGAAAAGTTTTTAGTTGGTCTGAACGGGTCGGATGTCTTAGTTTTCTCAATGCTTTAGCTTCAATTTGTCTGATACGTTCACGTGTAACATCAAATTGTTTGCCTACTTCCTCAAGAGTATGGTCTGTATTCATATCAATACCAAAACGCATTCTAAGCACTTTTGCTTCGCGCTGAGTAAGTCCCTCTAGCGCTTCAATCGTAGTTCTTCGTAATCCCTCAAACCCAGCGGAATCATTTGGCGACATTTGATTTGCATCCTCGATAAAATCTCCAAGATGAGAATCTTCATCATCACCAATAGGCGTCTCCATAGATATTGGTTCTTTTGCAATCTTTAAAACTTTTCGAACTTTGTCTTCTGGTAAATCCATACGTTCTGATAATTCTTCTGGTGTTGGTTCTCTTCCCATTTCCTGAAGAATCTGTCTTGAGATACGATTCAATTTATTTATAGTTTCAATCATATGGACAGGTATGCGAATTGTGCGAGCTTGATCTGCAATTGAACGCGTTATTGCTTGACGAATCCACCACGTGGCATAAGTTGAAAATTTATATCCACGACGATACTCAAATTTATCAACAGCCTTCATTAACCCTATGTTTCCCTCTTGTATAAGATCAAGGAAAAGCAATCCCCTATTTGTATATTTTTTAGCTATCGAAATTACAAGTCTTAAGTTAGCTTCAACCATTTCCTTTTTTGCTCTTCTTGCTTTGGCTTCACCAATTGATACTTTACGATTGATTTCTTTCATTTCTGCAATATCAAGTATAGAGCCACCGAAAATTGATGCTAATTTTTGTTGTGCTTCTATTATTTCATCTTGATGCTCTTTTAATTTACTTGTATAGGGAGCTTCTTTTTTTAGAAGGGTTGCTACCCATTTTGGATTAGTTTCATTTCCTGAGAAGCTTTCTATGAATTCTTTTCTTGGCATTTTAGAATCTTTTACACAAATCTTCATAATCTTGCGTTCTGTATATCTAATATGATCAATTAAATCACGGAGGTTATCGGTTAAAAGTACAATAAATTTCGGAGATAATCGTAGCTCAAGGAATAAATCTCCTAAATTATTCTCAGCTGTTTTAGTCCTAGCATGACTTTTTCCATTGCGCTTGATTGATTTTATAAATGTGGTATGAAGTTTTTTTAGTTTTTGAATGTGCTCTTTGAATTCTTCTGGTTTAATAGCTTCCTCTTCCTCTTCCTCTTCTTCTGTATTTTCTTCATTTGATGCATCAATTTCAGTTGGGTTTGTAACTTCAATACCTTCATCTGGGTATTCTTCTGTATCATTAAACCCAACAAGAACATCAGTTAATTTAATTTCTTCTTTCAATATAAAGTCATATGCCTCTAGCAATGTAATTACAGTGCCAGGATAACTTGATAAAGAGGCGAGCACTTGATGAATACCCTCTTCTATACGTTTTGCTATTCTAATTTCACCTTCACGTGTTAATAAATCAACTGTTCCCATTTCACGCATATACATTCTCACTGGATCAGTTGTACGACCAAATTCATTTTCCATATTTGCTAGAGCAGCAGCAGCTTCTGCAGCAGCATCTTCATCGGGTACATTAGCAGCATCTGTTATTTGGTTGTCTGTATCTGGGGGCGACTCGTAAACAGTAATACCCATATCATTAATCATGTTTACTATGTCTTCAATTTGCTCAGATTCGATAATACCTTCAGGCAGGTGATCATTTACTTCTGCGTAGGTAAGAAAACCTTGTTCCTTACCTTTTGCAATAAGGGTTTTCAGTTGCGATGTTTCGTCGTTCTTAGCTTTACTTTCTGATTTGCTCATTAGAACCTATGCTTAAATTTTGAGGCTGACAGTCAATTGGTTATGGTTATAGACGTATGATTAGTATAGATATATTTTGTCTTGGCTAACAGGCAAGGGTACCATATTAGGCTATTTTCTGCTAGATATTAATTAGTCATAGCTTAATTTTCTGAAGTTTTCTGCATTTCGCGATATTTCTCTCTCTCTTTTTCTGTTAATTCGACAGGGCTTTTTTTCGTTTTGAATGTTTCAAATTTCTTCTCATTCCCAACAATTAGTCCATTTATAGCATCTACAAATACTTCTTCTGTGACTCCAATTTCCTTAAATTCATTTTCATCAGATGCTAGCTCAAACAAACGTTTTTGGAATTTTGTATCGCGCCAGTTTTCGAGGATTCCTGCTAGCGTTATGTCAGGATTTTTTTTAATAAACCCTATCATTTCACATAAAAAAACAATACCAGGCGATTCTATACTTGATAAAGAATTTGTTACATTAACGTTAAGCGCAAGTTTCGGTTGATGCAATAAACATCGTATTAACCAGCGAATCTTTTCGATCCCTTTTTCTTGTTTTGTATTACTATTTTTTTTATTTATTGTTTTTGGATTTAAATCAATAGCTTTGGACAATTGATTTTTTATATCATTTATTTCATAACTAGTAATTTTACTTAGTTCCTTCACAATAATATCTTTATATGGATCTGGCGGTAATTTATTTAAGTACGGAAGTGTTTTATTAATCATTTCCGATCTTCCCTCAAGAATTTCTAAGTTTATTTTTTGACTTATTGAATTGAAGAGAAATTCTGATAGTGGCACAAGCATTTTTGTACTAAGAAATGATTCTTTTCCATTCTCTCGAACAAAGCTATCGGGGTCCTCATTATCTGGTAAAAAAATAAAATGTACTTGTCTGCCATTTCTTAAAAGTGTTAATGAATTTTCCAAAGCGCGCCACGCAGCTTTTTTTCCAGCAGTGTCACCATCAAAACAAAATACAAGTTTATTTGTAATACGAAACATTTTTTCCAAATGCTCTGCAGTCGCTGCTGTTCCTAGACAAGCTACAACATTTTTTATTCCATATTGTGCAAGCGCTATTACATCCATATAGCCCTCTACAATGTAAATCTCATTAAAATTTTTTAATGCTTTTCTGGCTTGGGATAATCCGTATAGCTCTCGTCCTTTTTGAAAAATTGGTGTTTCAGGCGAATTTAAATATTTTGGGACACCATCATCCAGCACTCTTCCTCCAAAGCCAATTACACGATTACGTTGGTCGCGAATTGGAAATATAAGACGATCTCTAAATCTGTCGTAATAACCACCACGGTCATTTTCTATAATAACTCCAATACTTAGTAGGTTTTTTATCGATTCATCAGATTTTCCAAGTTCGGACACTATGTTGTCCCAACCAGGGGGGGCGTAACCTAATTGAAATTCAGTAACAACTTCCTTGTTTATATTACGTTCGTGCAGATATTTATGTACTGTTTTGGAATTTTTATTATTTTCTAATTGCTCTAGATAGAAATTATTAACTAATTCCATTAGCTCATACAATTTCTTAGATTGTATATTCGCATCCGATGTATTGCCTGCATCACGAGGGACTTCCATCCCGGCACGGGCAGCAAGATCTTCGATTGCCTCAATAAAGCCCATGTGTAAGTGTTCCATCAAAAAAGTGATTGCGGTGCCATTAGCATTACATCCAAAACAATAATAAAATTGTTTTTCTTGGTTTACACTAAATGAAGGCGTTTTCTCATCATGAAAAGGGCAGCATGCTTTATGATTTCTACCTGTTTTTTTTAGTGGGACATAAGCATCAATGATATTGATAATATCAATACGAGAGAGTAGTTCATTGATAAAATCTTGCGGTATCTTGCCAGCCATGGTTTAAATAGTATAAACAGGGCTTGACAAATGTTCGACTGAAAAAAAGAAAAATTTTCTATTGGTCGCTTAATTTAGTTTTAATGAGCCTACTTACTTCACCCATATCTGCACGTCCCTGAAGTTCAGTTTTTAGTATGGCCATAACTTTTCCCATATCTTTCAGTGAATTAGCGCTAGTACTTGAAATAGCATTTTGAATTAACGAATTAATTTCATTTTCAGATAATTTTTCTGGTAAATATGATTCAATTATCTCTAATTCTTGTTGTTCTTTTTTTATCAAATCTTCACGATTAGCTTGACCAAACTGCTCTATAGAATCCCTATGCTGCTTAGCCATTTTATCTAGTATGGCAGTAGATTGATGATCATCTAATGTTATACGATCATCAACTTCTTTTTGTTTAAATGCTGCAAGAATTAGTCTTAAAGCCGCAAGACGATCCTTATCTTTGCTACGCATTGCTAATTTTACATCTTCACTTATTTTAGTTTTGATATCTGTCAATGATATGAAGGTATTTATTGATAGTGTTAGTAGGGACGGATTCTATGCAGTATATTTCTAGAGGCTTGTTTTTGAGATCTTTTAACAGCTGCAGCTGCCTTGCGCTTTCTTACTTGGGTTGGTTTTTCATAAAATTCATGACGATGAACATCGGCCAGAGTTCCCGCTTTCTCGCATGCACGCTTGAAACGACGCATAGCGATGTCGAATGGCTCATTGTCTCTTACCTTAACTGAAGGCATAGTGTCTATATTCCTTAATTGTTCTTTTTTGAAAAGGCGGATATTTTAGTGAGAATATGTGAAATTGCAATCCAAAAATTAATATTTTTCAACAAAATAGACATATAAATGCAAGTTTTAGGTATTGAAACATCCTGCGACGAAACGGCAGTAGCGGTTTATGATTCGAAAAATGGAATTATAAGCCACTGTTTATATAGCCAAATTGATTTACATAATCAATATGGAGGTGTTGTTCCCGAATTAGCTTCGCGTGAGCACATTTTAAAAGTTTTGCCATTAATAAATAGAACACTTACAGATGGAAATACAAGTTTCGATTTATTAGATGCAATCGCCTATACATCTGGCCCTGGTCTGATGGGATCATTATTAGTTGGCAGTGCAATTGGTAGAAGTTTGGCTTATTCTTTAAATTTACCAGCTATCGGCGTTCATCATATGGAAGCACATTTGCTTGCACCATTGCTTGAAAAAAATCCTCCCAAATACCCATTTTTGGCTCTATTGGTTTCTGGAGGACATACCTTACTTGTTGAAGTAGCAGCACCAAGTAATTTTAAGATACTTGGTGAAAGTGTGGATGACGCTGCCGGAGAGGCTTTTGATAAAACAGCAAAAGTTCTTGGGCTTGCTTATCCTGGCGGACCTAAGCTTTCACAATTGGCTGAAAAAGGAACATTGGGTAGATTTACATTTCCTAGACCAATGACAGATCGTCCTGGTTTAGATTTCAGTTTTAGTGGGCTTAAAACTTCCGCTCTTAATACAATTAATTCAGAAAATTTGGATGAACAAATAAAGGCTGATATTGCTTGTGCATTTGTAGATGCTGTTGTAGATACTCTTACTATTAAATGTCAGCGCGCTATAGAAGAAACTAAAATTAATCAACTTGTTGTAGCAGGCGGAGTCAGCGCTAATAAACAATTACAACATGCTTTAGTTTCTATGTTAAAAAAAGAAAATGGCGAAGTTTTTTTCCCTCGCAATGAATATTGTACAGATAATGGTGCTATGGTTGCTTATGCAGGTTATTTAAGAATCAAAAAAGGTCACAGTGAGCCACTTAGTTTTCATGCTAAACCTAGATGGTCAATAGATAATATATAGTTTGATAATGATACTAAGATAAGTTTTTTAGTTTTTTGCTTTTCCTATTTTATCCTCTTTTTTATCGATTAGATTTCTTATGTTTGTTTTATGTCTCCAAAAAAGAATTGCTGTTATTAACGTTAAACTTATGATGTATTGACTTTCTTGTTCTGAGAAGTATGCGTAGATCGGCATTAATGTTGCAGCAATTAGTGCAGCTAAGGAGGAATAACGAAATATAAATGCAGTTATAATCCATGTTAATACATAGGTAGCACCAAGGAACCAATGTGTTGCAAACAGCACCCCAATTAATGTTGCTACGCCCTTACCACCCTTAAATTTGAAATAAATTGGGAAAATATGACCTAGAAAGGCAGCCAGCCCGCAAAGAGCTATAATAAACTCTGAATTTGAAATGACTTTGGCAATTAATACAGGGATAATCCCTTTTAAAACATCACCTAAAAGTGTTAGAAATGCAGCTCTTTTACCATGAAGACGCATCACGTTTGTTGTTCCTGGATTACCAGATCCTCCTAAGCGTGGGTCAGATAAACCAAGAATGTTGCATATTAATATAGCAGATGAGAGCGAACCCAAGAGATAAGCAGTACTTATTAATAAAAAATTTAAAAACATAAGTGTATTGAAATATTTATTAAGCATAAGATCAACTAATAATTCATGTGAATTCTTAATTTTATGGACATTATCTTTCTTAGAAATTTAAAAATTGATACAGTCATTGGTATATATGATTGGGAACGAAGAATTAAACAAACTGTTATTCTTGATTTAGAAATGGCAACAGACATTAAGAAGGCAGCAAAAAGTGACGATATAGCAGATACCCTAGATTATAAAGCTATCGCAAAGCGTGTAATTAGTTTTGTAGAAGAAAGTGAATATAAATTAGTCGAGACACTTGCAGAACGCATAGCTGAAATAATAGTAAATGAATTCAAAGTTCCGTGGGTGAAATTATCATTGAATAAAATAGGAGCTATACGTGGCGCCAGAGATGTAGGCGTTATCATTGAGCGTGGCAGTAAGTAATGGCAACTACCATAGTGTATATTGGTGTCGGTAGTAATATAGATAAACATAAAAACATAGATGGTTGTTTGACTGATCTCAGCAGTCATTTTAAAAAAATTGAAATTTCACCAATATACCAAAGCAAAGCTATTGGAATGGATGCTGAGGATTTTTATAATTTGGTTGTTAAATTTGAAACAAATTCTACTCTAGAAAGATTGAAATCAAAGCTACGCGAAATTGAAAAGCGTTTCGGGCGAGAACGAACACATATACAAAATAATTCACGGACATTAGATATAGATTTATTACTATTTGGTAGCCTTGTAAGTAAAAAAAATAATATTCCTAGAGATGACATTACAAGGTATAGTTTTGTATTAAAACCGCTATATGATCTAGAGCCTAATTTGGTTCATCCTGCCAGTGGTGTGAAGGTGAGCACACTCTGGCAAAAATTTGATGAATCAAAACAACCTTTGTTTCGTGTCAGATACAATTTTTATTCTCATAGGGGTAATGAATAGAATGAGAAATATCACTTATTTTTTATTATTGATAGCGATTATATCGATATCTGCGTGTAATACTTTTAAGGTGCGTAAAACTATGGAAGCTCTTGAGAATGCAATAACGAATTATAATGTTGCATTAAGATGGGGAATGCATAAAGAAGCCTATAGTTATCACTATTCTTCTGATGGGAAACAATATCTAGCAAATCTTAGTGTATTGGAAGAAATTAGTGTAACTGGAATAGAAGTTACAGAAAAAACAGTAAATCCAGAACATACTGAGGCATATGTTGAAACAACCATCTCCTATTATTTTAAGACAGAAGGAAATATCAAGAAGATAAACTTAAATCAGAAATGGTGGTTGAATAAAGATCTTAATCAGTGGTTTATCGATCAACCATTTCCAAAATTTGAATAGAAATTATAAAAAAAGCGTTTTACCGCCATCAACGTTTAATATTTGTCCCGTTACATAGTCTGCGTCATTAACTAAAAAGATAACGCAGTTAGCAATATCTTTTTTTTCTCCTAATTTTTTTAGAATTATTTGATCTTTGATAATTTCTTTTGTTTTATTATCCATATCTTGTGGCCAAGTAATT
Source organism: uncultured Legionellales bacterium (assembly GCA_913046215.1). Classification (GTDB taxonomy): domain Bacteria; phylum Pseudomonadota; class Gammaproteobacteria; order Eutrophobiales; family Eutrophobiaceae; genus UBA11869. The sequence goes on from CAJWRJ010000022.1 coordinate 13,351, forward strand.
GCACCAGGAGAAATTGCATTAACACGAACATCTGGAGCTAATTCCTTAGCTAAAGATTTTGTTAGAGAAACAAGAGCAGCTTTAGAAATACAGTATATGCTATGTTCCTTAAGTGGGTTTGACGCATAAATATCTGTGATATTTATAATGCAACCATTATTTTTTTTTAATGTTTTTGATAAAAGCTTTGAGATAAATAGTGGTGCTTTTATATTAATATTAATTAATTTATTCCAATCATATTCATTAACTTGATCGAGTGGTGTCGGATAATAAGATGATGCATTATTAACTAGAACATCAATATTTTTTTTAAAGTTTATTGCATTATTAATAAGAGTAGAACAATCCTCATTTTTTTCTAGATCAGCCTGTATAGCAATTGCTGAATTATCTCTAATATCATTTAGACTTTTTATAAGTTCAATGGCTTCATTTTCTGAATTATTATAATGAACTATTACATTCATCCCAACGTTGTGGAGCTTTTTTGCTATCGTAGCACCTATATTTTTTGCTGCTCCCGTAATTAACGCAGTTTTATTTTCCATTTTCTTGAATAATCCTTATTATAATTGAAAATTAGGCAATTTTTGATTTGATCTAAAGTTGTTGAATGATTTATCAAACAGAATAACATGTAATTTATATGAAACAATCAAGTTTGCCTATACCAGACCCTACATCGCAGTCCCATAGCAGAATGTTATCAGCATGCATAAAAGATATGATTGAAAAATCTGGAGGCTCGATAGGTTTTGACCAATATATGAATTCTGTTTTATACCAACCAGATTTAGGTTATTACAGTTCAAATATTCAAAAATTTGGGTTCACGGGAGATTTTATAACAGCACCAATCGTGTCTCCTCTTTTCTCAAAATGTTTAGCATATCAGTGTTCACAAGTATTAAATGAAATTAAAGATTCAGCAATTTTGGAAATAGGCGCAGGTAATGGCGTAATGGCAAAGGATCTATTATTAGAATTACAAGAACAAGATTCTTTGCCTAATAAATATTATATATTCGAAATCAGTCTTAGTTTAGAGAAAGCACAAAAAAAATTATTGAAAAAATTTCTACCCGAATACATTGATAATATTATCTGGCTAAATACATTATCGAAAAAAAAATTTAATGGTTTAGTGCTTGCAAATGAAGTATTAGATTCGTTACCTGTAAAACGTTTTAAGAAAGAGCTAAATATTTTTAAAGAAATGAAAGTTACATTTTCAGAAAATAGATTTCATTGGATTAATGAGATTGCTGATTCAAATCTAGCTGAGGATTTAAAAAAATTAGAATCTAATTTGCCTTCCCCGTTTCCCAACGACTATTATTCTGAAATAAATATTCAACTTAAAGAGTGGATAAATAAAATTCAATTAACTATAGAACAAGGCGTTATTTTATTCATAGACTATGGTTATTCAACATTAGATTATTATCATCCATCTAGATCTGACGGTAATTTATTATGTCATTATCAGCATCACGTTCATAACAACCCGTTTTTTTATCCAGGATTACAAGATATAACAACATCCGTTAATTTTACTGCAGTCGCTCAGCACGCCGAGGAGATTGGGCTTGATGTAAAAGGCTATACTAATCAAGCATATTTTCTTTTAGGTTGTGGTATTGATGATTTAGTCGCTGATGATAATTTTTCAGATATACAATCTCAAATTAAAATATCCCAACAATTAAAAAAATTGATTATGCCAGAGGAAATGGGAGAACGATTTAAAGTCATAGCGTTAACAAAAAAATATGATAAAGAATTACTTTGTTTTTCAAAAATGAATCAAATTGATAGACTCTAGTTTAAAATTTTTTCTATGAAACATTTATTTATATTTCTATTAATTTTCTTAAATATGGGATGCAATAGAGCAGTTGTAAGAGAAAATCAACCATCTGAAGAAGAAATTGGTATTACTCAAATTGCAAAATCTGATATTGATAATGTGTTAGAAATACACGTCAATGAAACACGTATATTATTAAAAGAATTAATGAAAAAGTTGTATAAGCGTAATCCACGTGAATTAAGAAAATCACAACATAAATTAGCTGCGGAGAACATAATTAGACTGTTTGAGTATAAACATACATGGAATTTCCCGGAACTTGAGGGAACATATGATGTAGAATCAATAAGATTAGCTTTTGACGAGGAATATCAAGAAGATAGAGTCTTTGCTTTTATTGCTGGACTAATGTCTATGATAATGAAGTCTTATAATTACAAAACTAAATTCTATATGATAGATTCGGTAGATCCACAGAAATTATATAATTGTGCAAGAAATATAGAAATAGCTATGTGGAAGCTTAGTAATGATCGTGATTCAAAAGGAGAACTATTTTTAATGAGTAATGCTCTTTCCGAGAAAGAAATTATAAATCTAAGCTACGAAAGACTTTTTGGTAAGTTAATAGCAACTCAAGATAATATTGCCATAATTATGGCTGGAAAAAAGAATAGAACTATCAAGACAGTTATTCAAAGAATGGCAACTGCAATTTTTCTTCCTATTTAAAATTTATTCATGGATTTAATACAATTAATTTTTATATCTTTAGTTCAGGGCGTAACAGAATTTTTACCTATTTCAAGCTCTGCGCATTTAGTGCTTTTGCCCCAATTAATGGATTGGAACGATCAAGGTCTTAGCATAGATGTAGCTGCACACTTGGGTAGCTTATTTGCAGTCTTATTTTATTTCAGAAATGATTTTAGAAAAATGGTAGTTAACGGTTTTGGCCCAACTCTTGGGGTCGATTATGACAGAGAGTATTATAAATTATTTTGGTTAGTAATCATTGCTAGTATTCCATTACTTATAGTTGCCTTTCTAATACGAGATGAAATTGCACTTTATTTCCGTGATCCATTGATTATTGCATCTGCTACCATTTTTTTTGGTATTTTACTTTGGTTATCGGACTTAATTGGAAAACAATATAGAACAATGAATGTAATTACTAAAAAGGATGCATTTATTATTGGATTATCACAAATACTAGCTCTTATTCCTGGAACTTCACGTTCCGGTGTCACTATGACAACAGGTCTTTTACTAGGATTTAATCGTCATACAGCTGTAAAATTTTCTTTTTTTATGTCAGTACCAATTATATCATTAGCAGCTTTGTATGAAGCTTCAAATTTAATTCAATATGATAATGATGTCGTCTTGAAAAATTTTATGATTACTGTTTTTTGTTCAGCTGTAAGTTCACTCATTACTATTCATATTTTTCTAAAATTCATTAACAAGCTTGGAATGCTACCATTTGTTATATATCGTTTAGTATTAGGTACCATATTGTTGTTTTTGTATTTATAAAACTAAGTAATACCGTCAAATTATCGATTCTTTTAGAATTTTTATTCTTTCTTCTTTTATTGCCAAACCTAGGGTTTTTCCTTCTAATCCCTTATTTTTAAGAGTATCAATATCAATTTCTTTTGTAATTTCTAAAGCGTTGAAAAAATATTTTGCTTGAGAAAAATCTTTATTTTCATAACCTGCACGTCCACGTGAGTCACATTCACAGGCAATTAAGAATTGTTTAAATCTTTCTGGTCTTCTAAAAGCATCAAGTTCTTCAAGCTTTTCTATAACCTTTTTTGGCTCCATTTCTTGAATTTGGTGACAATCGATGTGATATTTTGAGACGCATACAGCGAGATCATGATATTTATTTGGTATACGGTAACGTTGACAGAGACTGTCTATTATATCGACACCTTTAGCTTCGTGACCCTCATGATCTGGAAGCTTATTTTTAGGTGTTATTGCTTTACCTAAGTCATGAACAAGAACCGCGAAACGTATTAAGGGGTCTGAAGATAATTGAGCAGATTGATTCAACGCCATTATCGTATGAGTCCCAGTATCAATTTCAGGGTGATATTTTTTATTTTGAGGAATACCGAATAATGCATCAATCTCAGGAAATAATTTTTTTAGCGCTTGGCATGAACGTAATACAAGCACAAATCGCGTTGGGTAATTTCCCGCTAATGCTTTTTCCATTTCTGACCAAACACGTTCAGGAACCAGCAAATCTAGTTCACCACTTTGAGATATCTCATTTAGTAATTGCATAGTTTTATCATCGATTTTAAAACCAAAACATGCTGCGAAACGAGCAACACGAAGCACTCTGAGTGGATCTTCAACGAATGCTGTTGAAATATGACGTAGCATGCCATTTTTTAAATCATCTTTTCCTCCGTAAGGGTCTATCAAATTGCCATTTTCATCTTCAGCCATTGCATTTATTGTTAAGTCTCTTCGTTTGAGATCATCTTCTAGAGAGACATCGGGGGAAGTATAGAACTGAAAACCCTTATATCCTTTGCCAGATTTTCGTTCAGTACGCGCAAGGGCATACTCCTCTTTAGTATCAGGATGAATAAAGACAGGAAAATCTTCTCCTACTGGTTTAAAACCTTTTTTGATCATTTCTTCTGGTGTAGCTCCAACAACAACCCAATCCCTGTCTTTTACAGGAATACCAAGAAATTTATCGCGAACCGCACCACCAACTAAAAATGTTTTCATGCTCTTTTATAAGTCGCTGTAAAATGAATCGTAGTTATAATTATTTATATACTTAGGCACAATATCCTCAATAGGAGTAGGATTAATGTTGTAAAGTTTTAAGTCATTAGATTTACAAATACTATCAGTTTGAGCTGATAGATAATTATCTGTTGAAAATGGTTTACCAGGAATAAAATCAAATATCTTAGCCTGCATGAGAGAAAAAAAATTATTGAGTGGAATTATGATGCATTTTTTATCCATAGTTTTTGCTGTGTATGCAACTAAGTCTTTTAATGTGTATATTTTAGGCCCACACAAATTGAATTTTCTGTCATAACTTGATGAGTCATTAATTGCTTTAATCACCATTTCTACTAGATCAAGCACATATATCGGGGCAAATTTTGTTTTATAGCAAGCTAAAGGAAAGAATATGGGCGTCATTTTTAATAAATTAGCAAATCTATTGAAAAAACTATCGCTTTTTCCAAAAATTACAGATGGTCTAAAAGATGTAACTTTCATTCCAATTTTATTCGAATGGAGTAATTCTTCAGCCTTACCCTTAGTTTTTAAGTAAAAGCTTTTTGCATTTTTAGAGTCAGCATTTAGAGCGCTCAAATACATAAATCTTCTTATTCCATTTTTTTCGCATGCCTTGATAAGTTTTTTAATTAATTCAACATGTACTTTTTTAAATCCATCTCCGACATTACCTCTTTCATTTAATATTCCAATTAGATTAATTACCATATCACAACCAATAAGATGCTGATTTAGATTATTAAGATTTCCAACATCTGTTTCTATTAAATCAACATTAGGCAATAGAATTAGATTCTCTCTATTGTACTCACGATTACGAGTTAGGATTTTAATTTGGTAGCCTTCTTTCGACAATCGATTACAAAGCGAAGAACCAACAAAACCAGTTCCACCAAGCACAACAATTTTTTTAATTAGCATTTTTAATATCCCGTGACTTTATAATCTAGCATGATAACTTAGCTATGACTTTTTTATTTTTTGGGGTGATTGATTTCATTCGTTCTTTCATTGGTTTAAATGGTTTTTTAAAACGCCAATCATATATATTTGAGAAATATAATACGCGACGCACATATTTTCGAGTTTCATTAAAAGGTATCAGCTCTATCCAAACATCAGGCTCTTCAATGCACGTTTTTTTTGGAAGCCATTTTGAAACGCGATGTGGTCCAGCATTGTATGCAGCAGTTGCCAAAACAGTATTTTTATCAAACTTATCTAGCATCATTTTCATGTATGCGCTGCCAATTGGAACATTTGTCTCTGCTTTTCTTAGCTTGCTTTTTTTGAAATTTTTAAGACCAATCATTTTAGCAACACTTCTACCAGTTTTCGGCATGACTTGCATTAATCCAAGGGCACCAACAGGAGAACTTATATCCTCAATAAAAGCACTTTCCGCTCTAACTATTCCAAATACCCAACTTCGATCAATATTATTTTTTTTAGCATATTTTGTTAATATCTCTTCATATAATATTGGGAAACGTAATACCAGATTATCAAGTGCTCTGGCTCTACTCATTGTAATTATCGCTCTGTTATGCCACCCCCATTTTACAGCAAGTGCTGCAGCCATTTGCATTTGATATGTAGTCATTTTTTTTAATGCATGGTTCCACTCACGTCTCGCATTGGTGTTCATTCCAAGCTGATAAAATTCGTACGCACGTTTCATTGCTGGCAAAGAGGATATACGTTTAAACTCCTCTACATCATTTGTAACAGGATAATGATTCATGCTATATGGCATATTAATTTTATCGGCAGCAAGAAACCCATAATAGTCACGTTCCTTAGCCAATTTTATATAAATCTGTCTTGCTTTTTGATTTTCGCCTGTTTCTTCAAGAGCACGAGCATGCCAATATTTCCAGCGTAGATTTATTGTTTCAATTGAGGGTTTTCCCGCAGTCCATTTTTTTAATAAAACCCAATCTTTGTTTAGTAATGCTGTTCGCAATCTATAATGAAATATCTCATCATCAACATGGTAGTTATCAATTTGATCCAATAGTTTTAATGCTATTTTACTTTTCTTTTTTGCCGCACGTATAGCGAGTATTCTATCTATCCCTGCGATATCGCTAGATGAAAATGAATATTTTATTTTTAAGTTTTCAAGTCGTTTAACAGCTTTCTCTGGATTACTTTTTGCAAGCTTTAATATTCCATGAGCTATTATTTCTCTTGATGTTTTATTATCTAAAAGATTTGGTTTTCTTGTATTTTTATATGGATTTTTATGAATTTGTATCCATTTTCTAGCAAGTACTTTATATTCTGGATTAAGTCGTCGAGATAAATAAGTTGCGAGGCCAACCTCATTATTTTGCATTGATAAGCGAAATCTCTCCCAAACGAGCTCATTTGTTATTAATTTACTTTTATACAAAAGTTCAAATGGCTGGTCACATTGTGTCGGAAGTGATTTTCCAGTTAGCCATATAGAACGAATATCTTCTAATAGAAAATCTTTTTTATTTAATTTCATTCTCGCATATAGTTGATAGCATTGCATAACTGGGTTTGAGTGTTTAGTATAATTATCAAGAAAAGTTTGCCAACGACCTCTTCTTATTAATACTTTAAGCCAAGCATTTCTTAATCTATTAGTTACTGGTAAATCATTGTAACGATCTAAAAAATTTCTTATATCTGAATCTTTTTCCTTCCAGACACGTTTTCTTAGGTAATTATATCGAAGGTATGGGTAGAGAGGATATTCCTTAAGCGCATTAGCAATTTTTCCAAACTTTTTATATTGTTTTAATTCGAATGCTTTTTTTGCCGAGAGATAATCTTTTCGTTGTGATTCAAGCGTATTTGCATTGCACGGGATTGTTGAAAAAATAAAAATAAATATCAACGGTATCGATTTCCACCATGAAGTACTCACACTATTACAGCGTATGGATTTTTTTTTAAAAAAGGTAATTAATTCCATCTGCTATGCCATGCACGAAAAATTTTAAGGATTGTGCTTATTTAGTATCGAATTAGCAACATTTTTTCACTTATCACTGGTAATATAGCTTAATCGATAATCAAAAATAGATTTTTCACTGATGCTTACGGAAATAACGATCGAAATACTATTGATTTATGTGCTGACAGGAGTCTTTGCTGGGCTTATTGGCGGCATGTTTGGGCTAGGTGGCGGAATTATAATTGTTCCCGTTCTACATTATATTTTCACTCAGCAAGGGTTTGCTCCATCTGTCGTAATGCACCAAGCTGTAACAACATCACTTGCAACAATAATAATAATTTCAATTTTAGCTGCTTATGAACATCATAAAAAGAAAGCCATTCTTTGGCCTGTTGTTAATAGTTTTGCTCCTGGTATTTTAATAGGAGCTTTTATTGGTGTTTTTGTCGCTGACTCCTTATCGAGCAGCATGTTGAGATTTATTTTTGGTAGTTTTGAGATATTAGTGGCAATACAAATATGGTTTGATTTGAGGCCAAAAACAAAAAATATTAATCAGGATAAGTTACCAAGAAAAAGTACTTTTATTTTAACTGGCACATCTATAGGCATAGTTTCCACTATTTTAGGCATTGGAGGCGGCACATTAACGATTCCATTTTTATTGTGGTGTAATTATCAGATTAGAAATGCTGTGGCAATCTCCTCGGCATGCAGTATTCCAATTGCGCTTGTGGCGACGATAACATTTATAATTGCGAGTTTGGATAATTCAGATGTTTTTGTAAATTCTATAGGTTACTTATATTGGCCAGCTGCGTTTATTATTATGATAATGACAATATTTTTTGCACCAATTGGGGCATATTTAGCTCATCATTTGCCAGTTGAAATTTTAAAACGTAGTTTTGCTATTTTGCTTATGCTTGTTGGAATAAAAATGCTTTTCTAGTTTTTGTTGCGGATTAATTTTTCGGCAAGCTCTTTGGTTATAGATAAGTCGTTTTTAATTTTTTCAGGATCCCAATTTTCAGAAAATTCAGGCCAACCGCTTGCGTGCTCTAAGATTAATGTTGACATTAGCTCTATATGCTCTTGATTATCATTTAGTGCAGGAATATAGCCAAATGATTTACCTCCAGCAGCAATGAAAAAGTTACGATTTTGAATATTAATTTCCTCTAATGTTTCTAAACAGTCAGCCGAGAATCCGGGGCATACAACATGAACATCTTTAATATCATTTTTAGCAAGAGAGATCAGCGTCTTGTCAGTATAAGGCTCGAGCCACTTCCTTGGTCCAAAACGCGACTGAAAAGCAACTTGCCATTCTTCTTGATTTAAATTAAGTTTTTCGGCAACTAAACGAGCTGTTTTATGACATTCACAGTGATATGGGTCACCTGCAAGGAAATAATGTTTAGGTAGGCCATGAAATGAAAATATTAGTTTCTGGGGGCGATCGTTATTCTTCCAGTATTCTTCAATGCTATTTTTTAGTGCATCAATATAATCGGGGTAATCATGATAGTGATTTATCATCCTTATTTCCGGTAACCAGCGCCATTTTTTAAGTTCATTAGTAACTGCATCAAACGTCGAGCCAGTTGTGGCAGCTGAATATT
>CAJWRJ010000023.1 GCA_913046215.1 uncultured Legionellales bacterium
GCTCTCCCAACTGAGCTAAGCACCCAAGGGTGCGCTAGTTTAGGGCATCCTTGAGCGCTTTACCAGCTTTGAACCCAGGAACATTTGATGCTTTAATTTGAATTGCTTCACCTGTTCGAGGATTACGTCCCATGCGTGCTTCTCGTCTTCGTACTGTGAATGTACCAAATCCAACAAGAGTTACGCTATCTCCTCCCTTTAAAGCATTGGTTATGTTTTCAATTGCAGAATCTAATGCTCGTGCAGCTTCTGATTTTTTTATTTCAGCGTCCTCTGCAACAGCATCGATGAGTTCAGCTTTATTCATGATTGTCATTCCTCTTCAAATTGGGTTAAAAGAATTTAATTTACTACTATCTTCTCTTGGCTAATTAAAGATATCGTAGTTCTTAATAAGCAGGTGTTCTACCAAGTAAACACTGTACCCAGAATTTATACCAACTGCTTAAAACGGCGTCAAGCAATGCTTTCAAGGATTATTGTGATTTTTAAAGCTCTTTTACAGTAAAAAATCTAGAGTTTAGATAAGGTATTGTCTCTAGTGGGGTCTAATTGAATCACTTTTCTCTTCACTTTGTTCACTCGCAACATCAGATTGAGATTGTTTTTCAATGATAGGTTTTGGCATTTTTTCGAGTGCAATTTCAAAAACTTCATCAATCCATCTTACAGGTCTAATATCAAGGTTCTGCTTAATATTCTTTGGTATTTCTATCAATTCTCTTTCATTCTCTTGAGGTATCATTACTATTTCTAATCCACCTCTAAGAGCCGCTAGTAATTTCTCTTTTAAACCTCCGATTGGTAAAACTTCTCCTCTTAGTGTTATTTCACCAGTCATGGCTACACAAGATCTAACGGGTATACCGCATAATGCAGAGACAATTGCTGTACACATTCCAACACCTGCGCTTGGTCCATCTTTAGGTGTTGCGCCCTCTGGAACATGAATATGAAAATCATGCTCCTTATAAAATTCATGATCTATACCTAGAAGTTTACTGCGACTTCTAACAACTGTCATCGCAGCCTCAATTGATTCTTGCATTACATCGCCGAGTTTTCCAGTACGAGTGATCTTGCCTTTACCTCCTACAATTGCAGCTTCAATAGTTAATAATTCTCCGCCTACCTCTGTCCATGCAAGACCAGTAACCTGCCCAATTCTATTCTCATCTTCCATCATCCCATATCGAAATTGTTTTACTCCAAGCAACGACTCGAGTTTTTTCGATGTCACAATATTTTTCTTACTAGAAGGTTTAAGCAATATTCTTTTTACAATCTTTCTGCATATATTTGCTATTTCACGGTCTAAATTACGAACACCCGCTTCACGTGTGTAATATCTGATAATATCTCGAATAGCGCTATCTCTTATTGTAATCTCATTCTTTTTTAATCCATTCTGCTCCAACTGTTTATCTATAAGATAATTTTTTGCAATATTAACTTTTTCATCTTCGGTGTAACCTGAAACTCTTATTACTTCCATTCTATCTAATAGAGGAGCTGGTATATTTAAACTGTTTGCAGTGGTTACAAACATTACTTCAGATAAATCATAATCGACCTCTAGATAATGGTCATTAAAAGTATTATTTTGCTCTGGGTCTAACACCTCTAACAACGCAGAAGCTGGATCTCCTCGAAAATCCATCGCCATTTTATCGATCTCATCCAGAAGAAAAAGTGGGTTCTTTTTACCAATTTTTGACATTCCTTGAATAATTTTTCCTGGCATAGAGCCTATGTATGTGCGTCTGTGCCCACGAATTTCTGCCTCGTCTCGTATGCCGCCTAAGGACATTCGCGCAAATTCACGATGTGTTGCTCTAGCGATTGAACGGCCAAGTGATGTTTTACCAACGCCAGGTGGACCAACCAGACATAGTATGGGACCTTTCATTTTCCTTACACGTTGTTGGACTGCTAGATACTCCAATATACGCTCTTTTACTTTTTCCAAACCGTAGTGATCAGCTTCAAGTATCTTTTCAGCTTCAAGAATATCCTTTGAAACTTTACTGCGTTTTTTCCATGGAACACTAATTAACCAATCTATATAATTACGAACGACTGTTGCTTCCGCAGACATTGGTGACATCATCTTTAACTTGCTAAGCTCAGACTCTGCTTTTCCCTTTGCTTCTTTATGCATCCCCGCTTTTCCAATTTTATTAGCAAGATCATCGATCTCATTTGGAACATCTTCCATATCACCTAGTTCATTTTGTATAGCCTTCATTTGTTCATTCAGATAATACTCGCGTTGACTTTTTTCCATTTGCGATTTAACTCTACCACGAATTTTTTTCTCAACATGAAGAAGATCGATTTCAGATTCCATAAGATGAATTAAATATTCTAATCGTTCCTGAATATCGATAATACTCAAGACGCGCTGTTTGTCCTCTATTTTTACAGACATGTGCGCAGCAATTGTATCTGCTAATCTACTTGAATCATCAATGCTAACAAGAGAAGAAATTATTTCTGGAGGAACTTTTTTATTAAGTTTCACATACTGCTCAAATTGATTTACTGCTGAACGAACATGAACATCCATTTCTTGTTCATTTATAATCTTCGGTTCAAGTAATATTGCGTCAGCAACAAACATACCATCGTTTTCTCTATAATTGGATATTGTTGCTCTAGACGTGCCTTCTACAAGCACTTTTATTGTGCCATCGGGTAATTTTAGTAATTGCAGGATATTGGCCATCGTGCCTACGTCATATGTTTCATTCTCTCCAGGGTCATCTTCAGTTGGACTTTTTTGAGCAACGAGTAAGATTTGTTTATTGCCTTCCATCGCTTTATCAAGCGCCTTTATTGATTTTTCACGGCCGACAAAAAGCGGAATAACCATATGCGGATATACGACGACATCTCGAAGCGGTAAAACTGGCAGTGTTTGATTATCCAATGACATAACCATATGATATTACAATGAAAGTATAATTTTCAATATTTTTAAGAGTTTGCATGTAACCCCCTAATATTGTGATTAAATTATTGTTTTTCAATAGACAATGAAAATATTTTATTACTGTCTATGTAGAAAAACTTTATTCTGACGCTATTTTTTGAATTTCGGAAGACTCATAAATCAATAGAGGTTCGGTTCCGTTATTAATTACACTTTCATCAATAACTACTTTGACAATATCCTCAGAAGAAGGAAGATCATACATTGTATCAAGCAATATATTTTCCATTATAGATCTCAACCCTCTTGCGCCAGTTTTACGCTCCATTGATTTTTTTGCAACGGCTCTTAGTGCATCTTCTCGAAATTCTAACTCACAACCCTCCATCTCAAACAAGTGTACATATTGCTTTGTGATAGCATTTTTAGGTTCAATAAGGATCTTAACAAGCTGTTCCTCATCTAATTCATCTAATGTTGCAGCAACGGGTAATCTCCCAACAAACTCTGGTATCAAACCATACTGAATTAAATCTTCCGGTTCGACGCCCTGTAATAGCTGGCTAACGCTTTTTCTATCTTTCTTACTTTTAACTTCTGCTGAGAACCCTATTCCCCCTTTTTCAGAGCGTTCTAATATAATTTTATCCAATCCAGCAAAAGCGCCTCCGCAAATGAATAAGATATTTGAAGTATCAACGGGTAAAAATTCTTGCTGTGGATGCTTTCGCCCACCTTGCGGTGGAACAGAAGCAATTGTTCCCTCGATTAATTTCAAAAGTGCTTGCTGAACGCCTTCGCCTGAAACATCACGCGTGATTGAGGGATTGTCAGATTTTCTTGATATTTTATCTATTTCATCAATATAAACTATTCCTGTTTGTGCTCTATCGACATCATAATCACATTTTTGAAGTAACTTCTGAATAATATTTTCCACGTCTTCGCCAACATATCCAGCTTCAGTTAACGTTGTCGCATCAGTTATTGTGAAAGGAACGTTCAACAAACGCGCCATTGTCTCAGCTAACAATGTTTTACCACTGCCTGTTGGGCCAATTAAAAGAACATTGCTTTTAGACAGCTCTACATCAGTATTCTTAATCCCTTGCTCAAGGCGTTTATAATGATTATAAACAGCTACCGAAAGTATTTTTTTTGCTTGATTCTGTCCAATAACATACTCATCTAAAATCGCATTAATTTCTTTTGGGGTTGGTAATGACTTAAGATCACCAGCAGTGGCTTTGTCTAAAACTTCTTCATCGATAATATCATTGCATAAAGCAACACATTCATCGCATATGAAAACCGATGGACCGGCGATTAGCTTACGAACTTCATGCTGACTTTTTCCACAGAAAGAACAATATAGCAAACGTTCGCCATCACCACTCTTACCTTCTTTTTTATCAGTCATAAAATGTGAACCTCAAAATATTAAAATAATACAATTTGGAAACATTAAACAATATCAAAACTAAGACTCGGATATATTGACCCTCTCATTCAATACTTTATCAATTAAACCATATACTTGAGCTTCATTCCCGCTCATAAAATTATCACGTTCGGTATCAATCTTAATCTTATCAAGTGATTGCCCTGTATGCTCAGATAGAATTTTATTTAAGCGCTCACGAGCTTGTAATATTTCTCTAGCATGAATATCAATATCAGATGCCTGACCCTGAAACCCACCTAACGGTTGATGAATCATCACGCGAGAATGCGGAAGACAATATCGTTTTTTCTTCTGGCCTCCCGCAAGTAGTAATGCTCCCATACTTGCAGCTTGTCCAACACACATGGTGCTAACGTTTGGTTTGATAAATTGCATAGTGTCATATATCGCGAGACCTGATGAAACTGATCCTCCAGGTGAATTTATGTAAAGATTAATATCTTTATCTGGGTTTTCTGATTCCAAGTATAGCAGTTGTGCAATAATTAAATTAGCTACATTGTCCTCGACAGGACCTACTAAAAATATAACTCGCTCTTTCAATAAGCGCGAATAAATATCATAAGCCCTTTCGCCTCTGGATGTTTGCTCAACAACCATTGGTACCAAATTTAGTGCGTGTATCTCGTTTTTATTCATAATTATCTTTATATCATCGAATCCTTATGCAGTCTGCCTTTTATTCATAATATCATCAAAGGAGCATTTTTTTTCAACTACATTTGAATGTTCTAGCACCCAATCGATCACATTATCCTCCAAAACGAGCATCTCCACTTCTGCCAAATTTTTTTGATCTGAGTAGTACCAGTCCACTACAGATTTTGGATCTTCATATCCTGATGCAGCGTGTTCGACCATTTCTCGAACTTTTTTGGGGTCAGCCTTTAGATCATTCAATTTAATAATTTCAGCTAAAATTAATTGAAGTGAAACACGTTTTTTCGCCTGCTCAATCAAAACAGATTCACTTTCTGATGCTATTTTTTTTCTATCGATGCCTTGCTGATTTTTTAAGTTCTTCTCTAATTCATCTTTAAGTCTATTGTGTTCTCCCTCGATAAGTGAGCGTGGTAATTCAATTTTATTTTCTTTATAGAGTAACTGTAACACCATATCTTTATGTTGTTGACGAAGCGATAATTCGACTTCTCTTTCCATATTTTTTTTGATTTCTAATTTTAATGATTCCTCATCCTCTTGATTTAGACCAAGCTTCTTTACAAAGTCTTTATCAACTTTGGGAAGATGTATCTCATTAACAACATTTATTGTGACTTTGAATTCGCATGGTTTTGCTTTCAATTCCTCCTTGCCATAATCTTTAGGAAATTTTAGTTTTAACTGTATTTCCTCTCCAGCAGATCTTCCTACTAATCCATCTTCAAAACCTGGGATAAAAGAATTTGAACCTAACTCAAGATCATATTTTTCAGCTTTTCCACCTTCAAAAGCCTCGCCATTTATAAAACCTTCAAAATTAATATTTACAACATCGCCTTTTTGAGATGCTCGCTCCACTGATTTTAATTCACGATGCTGGTTTCTTAATTTTTCAATCATGCCATCTATATCTTGATTTGAAATTTCACAAATTGGTTTTTCAAATTTCAATTTTTCAGTAGGCTTAAGAATAATCTCGGGATAAATTTCAAATATTGCAGTAAATGCTAATGCCTTCCCTGCTGTATCATCAATTTTTTCAATCAGTGGCTGTCCCGCCGGTTTTAATTTCTCCTGATCAATTGCTTCAACAAGAGTTTTCCTAACCAGTTCACCAATAACCTCTTTTCTAACCTGTTCGCCATAACGATTATCAATTACTTTTAAGGGTACTTTTCCAGGTCTAAAACCTTGGACTTTTGTTGTCTTTGTCATGCTTTGTAGGCGGTTACTGACCTCTGAGGCAACCCTTGTTTCTGGAACCTCAATATGAACCTTACGTTCTAATGACCCAATATTCTCGACTGACACTTGCATTTTATTATAGAATTTCCTTAGTTAAACTAATAAAATCAATTATTTGTAATTGTAACCTAGATATAACATAAAAAGAATTCGAATTTGAAAAACCCTTAATAAACATCATTCTATATGTTTAAAAATAACAACATATTTACTTAAAAATTTGGTGCGAAAGGAGAGACTCGAACTCTCACGCCTTGCGGCACTGGAACCTAAATCCAGCGCGTCTACCAATTCCGCCACTTTCGCTTGAGATTTTTTCTAGAAGTTTAAACGCTTAGAATACGTTTTAAAAATATTATCATTCTAGAAACATGTTTCTGCAAATGCCTTACAAACACGCCTGCATTTTCTAGCGCCCGAGTTGCGCGAAGGATTAATTATGCAATCCTCGCCCCACTGTTCACAAATAGTAATGCATTGCATATCTTCTGCATTTTTATTTTGATCATCTGGTAATACAAGATCGCCATCTAGTATTTGAATATCTTTTTCAGATATCTCTTCTGAAACGGAAAATGTTCCGATAGTAAGCAATACTATTAGCAATGTTAAAAATTTAAATTTAGAAATATACATTATCATGTTTGCTTATAGAAAATAGTGTTATGTTTATTGCTATTCCTCTGGTGGCACTAGACTGTCAATAATATTACCTATCCTTACTCGATCATAGCCGGATACAAATTCATCGCCAATTACAGTCACTGGAACGCTAAGTTTACCGCTGATTTCAGTCAGTTCCTTTTGTAACTCGAGATCTTTACTTACATCTTTTTCAGCGAAAGGAATATCGCGACTCTTAAGGTATATCTTAACCTCTTCGCAAGTTTCACAAACTGGTATTGTATATAAGACAACATTTAATTTGCTAAGATCAAACTTATCAGATGAAGAATTTCCACCAACACTAACCTTTTTCTCTTCAACAAGGAATGTGCCTGGTGGGCAGGACTTATGAAAGGATTGATTGCCCTCGTCATCCTCACAAATGGCTATATCAACCGCAAAACTAGCGGAAAAGATCAATGCGCAAATTCCAGTTAATGACGCCCATTTTATAATTCGTGACATATTTCACCCTATCATTGATAAATTATAACTATTATTGTATCTCAGACCCTTAATTAGACGATTAGTTTTATTCACCTATTTACAAAATTTATATTAAAATCATATACTAAACCTAATAATTATAGAGTTAAATATATTTTTAAAGTAACGAATTTGCAATGATTATTAAAAATAGCTGTATTTTTCTGGTATTCGCGCTCATAGCATTCTCAATCTCTGCTGAAATTTACAAGTGGGTTGATGAGGAAGGGAAGGTTCACTACGGCGAAAAACCTCCGCAAACCGAAAATACAGATATTAAAACTATCAAAATTCGAGATAACGTTGACACAAAAAGTGCTAGTGATGCGCTTAAGGAAAAAACAAACAAGCTTAATGAAAAAAATAAAAATCGTAAAAAAGAAAAAGCTGATCAAAAATTAGCAAAGGAAGAATTAAAAAAGAATGAAGCACTTTGTGAAAAAGCTAAAAAAAACTTAGCTAATTATCAGCACCCAAGAGTAAATATAGAGCAAAAAGATGGAACAATGAAAACTCTAGGTGAAGAAGAGAGGCAATCAGGTATTATTGAGGCGAAAGACATTGTAAAAAGAGCTTGTAATTATTAATTACTACTCTCCCCATTGATAAGCTTTTTTTAATAGCTCTCTTAACAACTTACCACGAGGCTCATCTCTATATTCATCCTCAAGCGTTATCATCGCCTCTTTAGCTCTTACATGACCCATCAATGCTAAACTTGTCATTGCAGTTTGTACGACATAATGATTACTTGAGTTGACCATTTTTACTAAATAATCTACGTCATCAGGATCGCCATTTAATCCAAGTGAGACAACAACCTGTGCCCGAACAAATTCATGATCTGCATAACGGTGAGATCGTATATAAGCTTTATACTCATCTGTATTAAAAATCCTAATCCTATTAATAGTACTTGCAAGTGCAATTCGAGGAGGAATTTTTTCTAGTAAATCCCAAGCTAATTCAGGATATTTTTCGCGCTTTCTCTCCCAAATATTCTGTAGAAGATGTAATACAGCGCGATGCCAACGCATAGAATAAAGCGCATGCAGTGTATTTGTTAAATTTAGAATGTCAGGTTCAGTTAGAGCTTCTCTAACTTCTGAGAAGTTAGCATTACCAAAAGTAATTTTTTCTCTTAGAACATCATAATCAGGTAGGGTTGCATCATTCGCAAAAACATCACGTCCAATAAATAAAAACAATAAAAAAAATGAATGTGTAAGTATTTTAAAACGCAAAGACATCAACATGAAGTCATGGAGAAACTAATATATCTAACGTCCCCAACATGATCTTACAAGCTCAGCAGCTGCCGCACTCTCACTTGTGCAAGTACGAGCCCCTCCAGGACCCCCCGTTGTGGCGCATTTTTCTCCAGTATGTCTTAGTGATAAATCATGGCATTGCTCATCTGTAAAAGTAGGTGAAGCCGTGAGCGTGTACGTCGTGCTACTTGCATCAAAAAGAGTTAAGGAGTATTTGCCGGTTTCACTAGAACAAGTTACGGCACCACAGAGATTGACGTTATTAGCGTTACAATCTTTTGCAGCAGCAATGTTTGTGCCGAATTTATAACAATCCCCGTAATGTTTCTCCATTTTCGACGCTGCATCCATTAACATTGCCCTCCCCTCAGCACGTTTACCACGAATTACATATGAGTCATAAGCTGGAAATGCTATCGAGGCTAGTATTGCGATAATGACAACAACAATCATGAGCTCGATTAGAGTGAATCCACGGACTTTATTACTAAAGATTTTACGTGAAGAAAACATCATTAAATAATCCTTTTAAATATAGTTGTGCAATTAGAATTCTATTGATTCATTCCAAAATGCTCTCTCAGGTGTTGTCGCTGATAATTGTCCTAACCCAACACCCTTACCGTCTGATTGAGCGATTCCGATAACACCCTCTTGTGTAAATACCGGTATAACATCAGATGGTATGCCGCTACCAATGATCGCCCTGAATCTATTAGCTTGTTTATTATTACCTTTTACCTCGGTAAGCTCTGGGGGCTCAGCTGTAAGGATATTTAAATGATAAGCCCTTGCTGTTCCGATATTCGGTGCAGCAGCACACGGATTGTTTTTCTTAGCTTGTGCAGCTGTCGTATTTCCAGAAGAGGATGATGTTGCATTTCCGCCTTTCTCAGCTTTTGGATCAAAAGTTGTAAAAATTGCAGCGCCTCCTGCTGTTAAAGGAGAAGAAAGCATTTTTTCGCCAGCTCTTCCACTGTTTGCTTCGGCGAAATCAAAAAACCAACCATCTGAAGCCTTAACTTTACCTGGATCACTGGCTAGTTGAGCCTCGACACCTTTGGTTGTTATATTGAGTAAACTATTTTTGTCTTCATGCGAGTAAGGTTTGTTCGTAGGAGTTGGATATCCATCGTTATCGCCAGAGACATGATCCCCGTTTGAATCACTAAGTGCGTTATTACTTATAAATCTATCGCGAAATGCATAGAATTTATCATGAACACTTTCCTCAAGAGGATGTGTACGATTTCCTGAACCAATTAAAACATAATCATATTCTTCTGAAGTTGAAAATGCTGTATCTGTAACCTGAACAATTGATGGCGGCTCAAAGAAGCGTCTTCTATTTTCTTTAGTGCTATTTGAAATTTGTGCAAGTAGCCCTACAATAGTGCCGGTACTTCGAGTTCCGGTCGTAGGAACTGCTTCTGCAATATCAACTCGCCACACTTGGCCACCTAAATCACCAACATAGAGACGATCAGTAATGCCGTCATTATTTGAATCTAAGAATTCAATACGTGATGTTATTGAAAAATTCATATTCTTAGCTTCGATATCAGCACCAGAACCTTTACCACTGATCGATAATATTTTCTTTCCATTCATTGGGTCTACAATATAAATTGCGTTCCCAAGATAATCGTTTCCATCATTGTCCGCAGTAGAAAACTTTGTTTTATCATCAAGTTTAATGTCATAACCACCACCAAAAATTAAAACATCCTTAGGCTTGTTTAAGCCACTGGCATCTTTAACCATAATTGTTGTTATTCTTGGTTGAGACCAAGTTTGACCCAAGCGACGAAAATCTCCGGTTGTATTTCCACCAGCGATACGCCACATAAATTTTGGAGTAACAAGATCTGTATCACTCGACATGGAAGCTGATACATCGAGCGCGTAGATAAATCCATTTGTACCTCCGCCTCTACGTGTTGCCGTAATTATTCGAACAAAATCAGCGTTGGCATCAAAACATGTGCCGCTACCGAGACTAACAATATCTCTTTTTGCGTCTGGTTGGATTTTTCCATCGCCAAGCACATCACAACTCCACAAAGTTGGACTAGAATCCATACCGTACATGTGTGTGTCTTGCCTATTATCAAATAATTGACGTTGCATCGACCAGAAATCACTTGGCATATAACGCCATTCCTCTTTACCAGTCGCACCATTAATCATATGAAGGAATCCAGCATTTGTGCCATAAACAATCTTATCAATAAAAGTACCGCTCGTTTGATTGGCGCCTGGTGATCCGCCATAGGTAATTACCACAGGTGAACTATGCAAAACATCACCAACTGACCATCGTTGACCTTGGTTGATGTCGGTTTGTGCATCAGTTATATGTTTTTTACCCAACAACCAGAGCATCCTTTTCTCACATTCACTGCCGGCACTTGTTGAAGGCGATGCACAAATTCCTGTGCGCATTGTGCTCAAGTCTCCGTCATTCCAATTTGAGGAGGTAAGCTTGTACCCTGCTTCATCGAGCATTGTTCCACGTAATTGTTCGAATGTTGTAGCGTTATCCTTTTTATCGGTTAATAACACCACTTGCGAGTGATCGATTATCTCACCACCAGCTCCTCCTTTTGTGGTCGATGGACCATCCTTTGAATCAGACCAAATACTTTGCGCATCATCTACAAAACGATCTGTTTTTGGATCGATTATAGATTTACCATTTGCGTCAAGAACTTCACCTAGCTTACAACCACCTGATGCAATACAGATCTTGTATTTCTTAACATTTCCATTCCACTTCTGTGAAAGTTCCGGAGTAAACATTCCAAAATAAACATCGTCGCGACTTAATAATTTATTAAATGCATTGGTCGCAAGTGAAGGTGCCGCAAACGAGGTAGGTGCACTTCTAACATCTGAAAGAATGACTTTGAAAACATCTTGCAGATCTCCCGCGGTATCAGCGGAATAAAAACCACCTCCACCAAGATTTGCAACATCCTTTAAGAATTGAACTGGACCCGAAGATTTAAGAGCAAAAGCAACCGTGTGTGTTTTTACAACCTGATCCCCGGCAATATTTATCTTTTGATCACTATTAGCCATATGTTCAACAAGATCTGGCACGCATGCCTCAGCTGTTGGTGAACTACCGCCATAGTAACCCCGACCTTTATAGCTGTGGTTTTTATGTCCGGGTAATTTAAATTTTGAATTATCACTATAACAAGTATTCTTTTTAATCATTTTCTTAATAAGACCAGGATCTCTACCAAAAGCTTGACCATCAGTTAAGAGAACCTGGTGATTGGCTGCACACTCAAGATTGGTTTTAATGGGAGAAAGATATGTCGTATTCCCATTAATTTTTCGGTTGCGACATCTATAACTTCCTAAATTCTTTTTAGTACACCCTGATGGGTTTAATACAAAAAATTCATCTGTTGCACCGCCCCTTCCAT
Organism: uncultured Legionellales bacterium; assembly: GCA_913046215.1. Classification (GTDB taxonomy): domain Bacteria; phylum Pseudomonadota; class Gammaproteobacteria; order Eutrophobiales; family Eutrophobiaceae; genus UBA11869. Next base: position 12,172 of record CAJWRJ010000023.1, read on the forward strand.
AATAACCGCCGCCAGATGTAGAGGCTTTACCGCCCGGACAATTATTAGGTCCTAAACAATAAGTCCCGGGATGAGCTATTTGGCCATAAGACCCTTTATTTTTTCCATAGAGCATTTGTTCGCCACGCCAATATTTAGCGGACTCGAGCATCGCGCCTGCAATCGGAGTTCCTCCTCTCGCCGGCAACTCTCTGACTTTCTCTTTTAGTACTTCACGTGTTGATTTGAAAGGAACAGATTTTGAGTCGTCATATTTAACAACAAGACGTGGAGCCTTTGATGGATCACTATCGTAGCTCTCTGCAATGCGGGTTCCTGTGCCTGTGATCACAAAACCCATATTATTTTTTCTACTCCATCCGCTGCGATTGACAATTTCCTGAACGATGGATGTCAGATCGGCCGATTGATATGCGGTATCAGCCTGATCCCAATCATCTTCTGCATTTGTCCCCGACATTGTCCAAGTTGTTGAAGCTGATGTTTTTGGTTTACCAGAAACATCATTTGCGGCCGCAGTGAACTGGCCAATATTATCTGCTTTGATTCCTTCGATTGTATAAGTTGCAGCACCCGTTGAAGTACCTTTTGATTTAAACTCAATATGAGCTTCCTTAACAGTAACCCCGTTAGGCACGTCAACAGATGTAAAACGTAACCCGACAGTTTGATTGCCATTCTGAGCATCATCACCTAAAACAAGATTATTACCAATTGTATTAACGCGGCTTCCGTAATAGCCGTCTTTAAATTGTTCGGCATCATCCCCGCTTGAAGCAATTTGGGAAGATTCTATAGAACTTATACATCCGGATTGAGGCATATAACTATAAATTAGTTTTGGCGCTAGTGCCGCCTCCGCACTGTCACGACTGTAGAACTTTCTGATTTGAGATGAAGATGGACTACTTGCATCAACTAAAATAGTGATTGCATTACCGCCGCACCAACCAGAGCGATTAGTCACCCCTTCTATAACACTCGCGATATTATCTGATTCCTCTGTGAATTGATCCGAGCAGGTATTTGCAGAACCAGAAGCTGTTGTAACAGCGCACTGAGTAGTTGAAGGCGCGGTATTTAATGTTGAACCGTCGATTGTCCAATTCACAACCGCCCCACTACCTTTTCGTGAACTTAGGTTATTTGTTGCCGATGTTAATGCAGCAGAATCATCTGTCTGTTCTGCTGAAATACGCCAGGTAACCGAGCTTGAACCACCTGCCGCTGAATTCGTAACCTGCAGTTTAGCAGAGGTTAATTTTGCACCTCTTGGAATTCGAATATCTTCAAAACGAAATGCAAGCAATTGATCATCGCCTTCTGCACCAGCAACAGCCTGCGTCTGAATTCGTAACACGGGCTGACGTGTCGAAGTTGCATTACGCGAATAGGGATAACGCTGTCCCCGACTAGTGAAAATTTTAAATCCCATCGCATTACCTGACGACCAGTCGGAACGATCAACAATTTCTTGAACAATACTTTTTATATCTGGTGAAGAAAATTTTGTATTTGTATTACCGCCTGGAATTCCATCCCATGAAACAGTGGCGCTTGTAGTTTGTCGTGATGATAGATCGCGAGATGAGTTGCTGAATGTTGTTGTGTTTGCAATATCCAAACCTGAAATCACTGCATTGGTACGATTTGTGCGACGAATTCTATGGGTAAAATCAAGAAAAGCTGCCTGAATAGTCGTTCCTTGTGCAATATCGATCCCCTGAAAACGCAAACCTAATGAAACAACATTATGTATGTATGCATATCCTGCATTCAGCATCCGACCATTACGATTGAATTCGGAAATATCATCGCTTGCTGTTGTTACTGAAATTGTCTCTGTTCCACTTTGCCCAGCTGTCCCACCGAAATCGAAGGCCTCAAGCACATCATCATTCAAGAAAACTTCCCCGGTACTACTACCCGAAACTCTTTCTTCTGCGTCATCTGATTCATTAGTAAGAACAGCTTTAAATTCTAGTGCTTTTCCTGCCTTTTGCTCACCCACAATAATATTTGCGTTTCCATCAATAGGACTGACAGGAAAAATCACAGAGCCGCCAGCATCGCTAAAGCGTGCAAGCCCAATATTAACATTATCAAGTGTCGTCAATAAATCGGCCATGGCTTTTTTCAATACTGTCATTCGTGCAGTTCTCTTATTTGCACCGGCATCACGAACATTCATACTTCCCGATGTATCTAAGATAAAAAGCACATTGGGATGTGTTTCTGAAGCATCAGTCGTTCCTGTACCCATATAAATCTCGGTATCGTCTGCGCGACCACTAGTAGCAAAAACTAGCATCGCTGCTAAGAAACAATAATGTAACTTAAGTATTATAGGCTGTTTCGAAAAACTTCTGCTCAACATCACCAACTCCTCTTAACGATATTAAATATATTTTTAATTTATTTTTTTAAATCAGATAAAAATAAATTATCCCAATTTTTTGCATACTGCATCAGCAGCTGCATCGATATCCGTATATGTTTTACAATCATACTCACCATCATCTTTTAATGTACAGACTTCTGGCTTACTACTTACTGCTGGGCCATCATCTGATGGTTCAACGAGATTAACTAAATCCTGCTCTTGATCAGTTTCATTTTCAGAAACCACATCGCTGTGACCGATATTATGAAAAAGTATTGTTCCTTTTCCGCTGGGACAAACTAAATCGTATAAACGGTTATCTCCGTCTATTCCAAGATCCTTAATTTGCTTTGCTCTATCTGCTGCTTGCGAAATAACAGAAAACATAAACAATCCAAGTAAAGCAAACAGCATATTTTTTTTATTCATTTTTTTAATTCCCCAACTTTATAAATTTTCTATTTTGCACCAACTTGAAACATGCCTAGGGAAACAGTCGATGACGCGCCCGTGTCAGTATTCGCTTTTGAGCGAAGCTCAAACCAATAGTTAGCAAAAGTACTGTCAAAACCGGAACCGCGAGTTACTGGTGTTTTTTGTAAAAAAACAGATGAGTATGTAACACTCACCCCGTATCCGGTTGTTGATGACCCAAGTGTTGCGGCATCCCCCTGACTAAAAGTATTCGTTCCATCTGCTTTAAATGCATTAGATGTGTTTAACGAACCGCTATTTGCAATGGCCATTTCAATGCCAGTCTCAGCAGCTTGAAAAGCACGATTTTGGTCTTGTGAATTTTGAGCCATTTTTTCATCAATTGCAGTATTTCCCATCATCGTTACTGCAAGCAAGGTCATTAACACCATCATGACGAGTGCCGTAAAAAGTACAGCCCCTTTTTGTGATTCGCGCGATCTCGATAATTGTTTCATGTTGATTATATGATTTTAGTAAATCGTCCTATTTTTATTACTATTTATATTTTTTATTCCGTGTTTTATAACATGGATGGGTTGTTTTTTTTCTAAAAATAGTATGAATTAGTCCACATTACCTCTATAAATATATGAAAAACCGCCTTTTTCTTAAAAAATATCTTATAATTTCCGATAAATCAAGAACGTGACACAGTTCACATTTTAGCACAAAATGTGAACTACATCACAAAAAAAATAGCTATAGGGAAAGCTGTCGATTCCTGAGGGAAACAGTCGCCTCTACAACCTTTCGCCGTCTTCTGTCATTTGCTCCAGGAGTAGGGTCTATCGTTTGATCAAGTAATTGATAATCATTTTTCGTGTCGAACGGTGCTGAAAAATCTTCCTCAACAGTTGCAAATAAGACAGCCAATTTTACACTCACCACATTAACCCAATCACCGACAGAGTTTGCATCTACATATGTATCTGCAACGCGATCATTACCCGTAGTATCTTCGCCATACAGAATTTGTATATTTTCAACACCATCTATTAATCTCTCTGCAAATTCCACAGGTGCTTGCCCCGGAGAATTCGCGTTGATGTCAAACACTTGTCTATAAAGACCAGGTCTATTAGTTTCTTGATCAACTGCTATAAAATAACGTCTTGCCCTGAATATATGAATATCAACCGGAGATGCGTTGCAGTTACCTGCAGAGGTAGTGTACTGCTTACTCAATGAACTAGTTTTATTACCTGGTATGCCGCTACCAGCTGCGTGTAATAATTGAAATGGTTCCGTACTAGCATTTGCGGTTAGCTGAAAAATATTTGTCGCCTCACAATCAGAAGCTGCATACAACCCGCCATCAATAAATAATCCGCCTGGTATTGTTGCTCCAGTCTGAGCTCCTGCTTCGAGTTTGTCCTGTGCATTTGTCATATTAACGCAGAGGTTTGTGTTGGTATCCTCTAAAAATCTTATCGTAAATGCATCGCTTCCGGCTAACATAGTTACATCATTATTGGCAGTTGAACCAGGAATAGTGCTTGGTGTCTCAGTATTACCGTCAGCTGCAGTTAGATCTGCACTATTAGATGGCTCCCACTCAGCGCCACTCTCAGAGCCTTCGATTGAATTTGACTGAATTCCCCCGGATGTCTTTGATACAAAGCTTAATAGCTCTTTGTCATCAGCGATATCGAGATTATTATTAATTTCTTGTCTAACCGCGCAACCAATAAAGCCGGTCATACGTAAATCACGAATCATCATTTCCATAGCAAAACGAGCGTTCTCTGCTAACCTCCCCTGATAATCAACTTCTTTATAAACTCTTTTGTTTGCAATAAACATGCTTGTAGCACCAAGAATTAGAAGCGTGCCAATTAACATCGCAATTAATAACTCGAGTAATGTTAAACCTTGTTGTTTTTTTTGAAATATCATATTCATAATTTTTTAATTACAGACACAGGAAGCGGGATTAACGCACGCACCAGGATCAAATGTATAGTCGGCATTATGTTCCTCACCATCTCGATCAGTCCAAAGAACGCTCAATGTAAAAATTTTGATGCTCCTGTTGCCGCCAACTGGTGTTACATTCGAGCTAGCAAGTGAAACTCTGGAACCGACCGGAAGACCTGCTTCCAATGATTTTCCAATGCACGCAATTTCATTAGCCATACCAGCGCTACCAAGTGCGCTTGAATGTAAACAGCTGCCAGCACTACTCGTACCAACAATATAAGGACTTGCAGTTGTGAGAAAAGACTGTGCCAGATATGCATCTTGGCATTCCCGATTGGCGCGTATTTTATCAGCAATATCATACGCAAAAATACCAATCTGACTTCTAAGATAAGCATCGTTGCTATTTTTCATGCCTTGTAATTGGAGCATAGCATTTCCTAACATACCAAGCGCAACGATCAACAAGGCAACCAAGACTTCAATCAGTGTGAATCCTGATTCCTGCCTTTGTGCAAAATATGTTCTTTTAATCATAATTTTTTATGGGCAACCAGCAATAGTAACTGAATTTGTCTGCGGTCGACCTATACTGGACACCCTAACTTCTCTTCCTCTATCATCGCCGGTAAATCCAGCCATACAGATTCTAAAGATTCTCCCCGTTGATGTATTAGTAAGCCTGCCACTTGAACGGTAAGTAAAATTAGTTGTATCGTCTGGGGAAGTTGAAGAAATGTTTGTAATTTGCAAACCCTTTGTATCATCAATATCACCACAACCAAGCTCAATAATTTTCATAACCGCATTTTGATTACAAGTACCATCACCATCGACGTCTTCAACTCCTGAACAGCCAGCATTACCATCCCTGTCTATATCATCGGTTACAATTTCAAAACCGTTTCGCCATTTTTTACTTGCCCCGATTGAGAGCGGCCTTAGAGAAACTGAACTATTTCTTTTTGCTGCCTCGCTTCTCGCAAACTGCAATGAAGCTACTAATCGATTTGTATTGGTTGTAAGACAATTACTATTTTTTAATGTTGAATATGAAGGTATGCCGATCGCAAGTAAAACACCAGCAATGACAATGACCATCATTAGTTCAAGTAAAGTAAATCCACTATGTTTTAAAAATCGTTTCACTGAATATTCTCTAATCAACAAAAACTATAGATTTTAGTGTTTTACAAAAGAGATACAATAAAAAGTTTAACAAAATTAAAAACCGATTCTCTCTGCTTGGCTCTCAGCCGGACGTTCTCTATTATCCAGCTCGTTTTCATCTATATTCGGCATTAATTCCTCACCCAAAGTTTTTTTTCTCTCTATTTCTTTGATTGTGTCTTCAATTGAAACAAATCTCTCTGGAGAAGAAGGATGTGTTGCAGCATGATTTTGCTCGATTGAACCCGGATGTTTAACTCCCATTCTGCGCCAAAAGTATGCAGCATCTGTGATATCGTATCCAGAAATTTCGCACATATATAATCCAACATAGTCTGCTTCCGATTCGAATTCTTGACTATGTGCTTGTGCGAAGTTTTGAGTAAACATCCCTTGAGTGTCAACTCCCGTTAAAACTCCAATTAATATATCAATTACTAATCCGCCCATTGCATTTGTTCTTTTCGCATCGATATGTCTCATTGCATTATGCGCAAGCTCATGAGCGATAACTAACGCAAGCTCATCATCTGCTGTTGCAAAGTCCATCATGCCCTGAGTCATATATATACTATTACCATCAGCAAATGCGTTGACAGCGCTATCTCCAGTTAAAATTAAAGGATAATCACAAACTTCAATTGGGGTAACACTGTATGATTGATTTAAATCATTGCGTATAACTTCAAAAGAGAGGGTGGTATTTTCTTTTATTTCTTTTTTTAGAGTTTTTGCAAAGTTTTTAGATGCATTCTTTCCTGTAGCTATATTTTTGCCATTAACCGATAGGAGAATATCGCCTACTTTCAATCCTGCCTTTGCTGCAGGAGATGATTTAATGACGTAAGTAATTTCTAATGGCTCACCTAACCCAAGCTTTGAGATTGCAATTCCTTGATACTCGCCTTCATAATCATGTTTATTTCCAAATGTAATGCCAATTGATTTTCGTTTTCTATCCACACAAAAAGGTAATGATTTTTCTAAAATAGGCGCGCCGACCTCTAACAATCTATTTTGATTTTTTAGTACCTCTTTAAGTGCTATCTCACGTTGCATTTCAGCTTCAATAGCAACAGCTGCATCATTGGGTTTGACGCGCTGCGTTGTTGGTGCGACGCAAGCCGCCAATAAAATAAAAATTAAAAATAACGTAAATTTCTGCATAATATTTAAACCATTAAACGAAATATCATAAACCTAAGTGATGTTGATTTCTATCTGATTGGATGACAAAAAAATGGTGGGCCGTATAGGGATCGAACCTATGACAAATGGATTAAGAGTCCACTGCTCTACCAGCTGAGCTAACGGCCCTGAGAAAATTGGGGTGAACGATGGGACTCGAACCCACGACGACCGGAATCACAATCCGGGGCTCTACCAACTGAGCTACGCTCACCATATGAAAACTTATTTATTAAGTATACTTGAAAATGGCGCGCCTGAGAGGACTCGAACCTCTAACCCCCGGCTTAGAAGGCCGGTGC
>CAJWRJ010000024.1 GCA_913046215.1 uncultured Legionellales bacterium
CTAGGTTTATTAATTTTATTTATTTTTAATACACTTGAGTCTCCAATAGATTGAATCGAGATGACTTTCATATTTTTTATTTATCAAGGTAAGCTTCTGCATCTAATGCGGCCATACAGCCATTACCCGCAGATGTAATTGCCTGGCGATAAATATGATCCGATACATCTCCAGCTGCGAAAACACCGGGCACACTTGTCGATGTTGCAGCACCTTCAAGACCACTTTTTGTAATTATATATCCGTTTTTCATAGATAGCTGGCCTTCAAAAATTCCAGTATTGGGTTGATGACCAATTGCTATGAAGACTCCTTCAAGCATTAACTTTTTTGTTTCTTTATTTTTTGCATTTTTTATTTCTATTCCCGTTACTCCATCATTATTTCCAATTATTTCGTTTAGTGTGTGGTCCCATTGAATTTCTACATTTTTTTTTGTGAGCAATCTGTCTATTAGCATTTTTTCAGCACGAAATTTATCTCTCCTGTGCACTATTGTAACTTTCTTTACAATATTGGATAGATATAAAGCTTCTTCGACGGCTGTATTACCTCCACCTATAACAGCGACATTAGAGTCGCGATAAAAAAAACCATCGCAAGTTGCACATGCTGATACGCCTTTACCTTTATATTTTTCTTCAGAAGGCAAGCCTAAATATTTAGCAGATGCGCCAGTTGCAATAATTAATGCATTGCATGTGTATGTGCCTTCATCGCCAATAAGCTCAAGTTTTTTAGTAGATAAATTAGCTGTGTTTATATGGTCGCTAATAACTTCAGTGTCAAAACGCTGAACATGGCTAAGCATACGGTCCATTAAATCCTGTCCCTGTAAGCCTTGAACATCACCAGGCCAATTATCAACATCAGTTGTGGTTGTTAATTGTCCACCTGGTTGCATACCGCTTATTAATACAGGGGAAAGATTTGCGCGTGCAGCGTATAATGCAGCGGTATAGCCTGCTGGCCCTGAACCCAGTATTAGCAGTCTGATGTGACGATTTTTTGCCATAAACTATAACGATATCTTTAAAGTGTGGTATTTGTTGATAAATTTGAGACTGCGGTATGGTACGTTATAGCGCAATGATCGGCAAAGTATCTTCATAGAGGGAGATTTTTATGATTCGTAATGTTTTAATAAATTCTTTATAATCATATATTTATAATATTAATTTAATAAAAAGGATTAATGTGAAACAAGCATCACGTAAAACAAAAAGCATACAAACTATATCCGACGCTCTTATAAATAACATAAGAGAAGCGATGGTGGTTTTATCAATCATTTTTACTATTTTTCTTATAATTACGTTGTTTTCCTTTTCACCAGATGATCCTGCTTGGTCCTATTCGACTAGTAGTCAGAGTATTCAGAATAATGGAGGCACAATAGGCGCATTTATTTCGGATATTTTGTTGTCTTTTTTTGGCTATACAGGCTATCTCGTTCCACTAGTATTACTTTTTAGTGGATGGCGTTTATATCAAGCAAAATTTGATCAAAAAACTTTTGATTATTTTATTTTTTCAATACGTTCACTCGGCCTTTTTTTAGCGCTACTTGGAGGATGTGGAATTTCATGGATGTATCTCGACCCAAATTCTTTATTACCACACAGTATTAAAGGTGCGGGCGGGATAATTGGTCACACAATAGGACCTATAATTTTAAAACTAACTGGTTTGGATGGCAGCACACTCATTATGTTGGCGATGTTTATGATTGGGTTGACTTTATATACCGGATTGTCATGGCTATGGGTAATCGATTCAATAGGTAAATTTGTTTTAAATGCCACCGCGCATTTTCGTAATTATTTGTCTTCATTCAAAGATCATATAGAAGGACGACGGGCACGTAAAATAAGAGGTAATGTTTTAAAAGTTGAACAACAAATTAACGATGAACGTGAGCCGCCAAAAATTGAACCAATAATTTCTGAGATAGAACCTAGCATTAGATCTGAAATGGAAAAACAGGAAAATCTATTTGAACCAGCAATTGAAACAGTATTGCCATCATTAGATTTGCTTGATGAGCCAACGCCTTCAATAGGTCAATACTCTAAAGAGACGCTCGAAGCTATGTCTAGACAGGTCGAACTAAAATTGAAAGATTTTGGTGTAGAGGTGAAGGTAGTTGCAGTTCACCCTGGCCCAGTTATTACCAGATTCGAATTAGAACCTGCTCCTGGAATAAAAGGAAATCAAATCATAAATCTATCAAAAGATCTAGCACGTTCACTTGCTGTTGTTAGTGTAAGAATTGTTGATGTAATACCAGGTAAGTCATACATAGGGCTTGAAATTCCAAATGAAAATCGAGAATTAGTAACGCTTGGAGAAATTTTAAATACAAGTCAGTATGAATCAGTTAATTCACAACTAGCATTAGCTTTAGGAAAAAATATAAACGGTATTCCTGTCGTTACTGATTTAGATAAAATGCCGCATCTTTTAGTAGCAGGGACAACTGGTTCAGGCAAGTCAGTAGCATTAAATGCAATGATACTCAGCTTACTATATAAATCTACAGCATCAGAAGTTCGTATGATAATGATAGATCCTAAAATGCTTGAATTATCAGTCTACGAAGGCATACCTAATTTACTTTCCCCGGTTGTGACGGACATGAAAGAAGCTGCAAATGCATTAAGATGGTGTGTCGCTGAAATGGAAAAAAGATACAAGCTCATGTCATCACTAGGTGTGCGTAACTTGAGTGGATACAACAGAAAAATTATTGAGGCAAAGGATAAAGGTCAGCCTATAACAGATCCTATTCATATTCCTTCGGATGGTGAAGAAGCTAATTACTTAGAAAAGCTGCCATATATAGTTGTCGTTATTGATGAATTAGCAGACATGATGATGACTACAGGCAAAAAAGTAGAAGAATTAATCGCTCGCCTTGCACAAAAGGCAAGGGCAGCTGGTATTCATTTGATTTTAGCAACACAACGCCCATCTGTTGATGTAATAACTGGTCTTATAAAGGCAAACATTCCATGCCGCATAGCTTTCCAAGTTTCTGCTAAAGTGGACTCAAGAACAATTTTAGATCAAGTTGGTGCAGAACAGCTCTTGGGACATGGCGACATGCTATTTCTACCTCCAGGAAGCAGTAATCCAGAGCGTATTCATGGCGCGTTTGTTTCTGATGAAGAAGTGCATAAAGTTGTAAGTAATTTAAAATCACTAGGAAACCCAGAATATAATGATGATATTCTTCGTGGTCCTAGTGAAGGTGGAGCCGAGGCCATACCCGGAGTTGATTCACCAAGCGGTGAAAACGATCCTCTTTATGACGAGGCAGTGCAAATTGTTATTGAAACACGCAAATCATCTATTTCATATATTCAAAGACGGTTGCGAGTTGGTTATAACCGAGCAGCAAGAATTGTTGAAGAAATGGAAAAAAGTGGTTTAGTTGGTCCCCTTGAATCAAATGGGACTCGTGAAATATTGATTCCTTCTGCAAAAGACTAAAATGATCAAATCTAAACTGGCAACATTACTATTTCTATATACAGCTCTTATTTCTAATGCAAAAACTGAAAATACAATTAATTCATTAGAATCTTTTTTACAGGGCCTTAATTCTTTAGAGGTCGATTTTACACAAATACTCATGAATGAAAATGGTCGTGAACTTGAAAGAGCAAGCGGCGTATTATATCTGAAGAAACCTGGAAAATTTTATTGGAATTACCAACATCCATACTCGCAAAAAATCATTACTAATGGAAAGATACTTTGGATTTTTGATGAAGATTTAGAGCAAGTTACAATAAAAAATATCGATAATAGTATAAGTAAAACACCTGCAGGTATTATTTTAGCTGACGATTCTATTCAAGAACATTTTGTACAAACTAGTTTAGGTGTCATTGAGAATTTTGATTGGATAGAGCTGACTCCAAGATACATAGAAGCACAATATGATTATATTAAAATAGGATTTAATAAAAATAAGTTAGGCATGATGATTATTGCAGATAATCTTGGCCAAACAACTCGTATAGATTTTTCAAGCGTACAAAAAAATACTGCTTTATCTGCAAGTTTTTTTAATTTTGATATTCCAAAAAATATTGATATTTTTGATGAAAGAAAATAAAAATCTAGCTGTCAATTGATAATAAATATTAATAGTAATCTTATGACGAATGATTATCGACCATTAGCTGATCGCATGCGGCCTAAATCGTTAAAAGAATATGTAGGTCAGATGCATATTTTAGGAAAAGACAAGCCGTTGCAAAATGCAATAGAACAAGGAAGTCTGCATTCAATGATTTTTTGGGGTCCTCCCGGAACTGGTAAAACTACTTTGGCGAAATTGATTTCAAATACATGTGATGCTAAATTTTTGACGCTTTCAGCAGTTCTTAGTGGTGTGAAGGATATACGCTCTGCTATTGATCAAGCAATCAACTATAGAGAAACCTGCAATAAAGACACAATATTATTTGTAGATGAAGCTCATAGATTTAATAAAACACAACAAGATGCTTTTTTACCATATGTCGAGAATGGAACAATCGTTTTTATTGGGGCAACAACAGAAAACCCATCTTTTGAAATGAATAACGCATTACTATCAAGGCTAAGAGTGTATGTTTTAAAAAACCTGAATGTAGATAATATAAAAAGCATACTTACTCAAGCTATCGTAGATGAATCTAATGGTTTAGGAAAATTAAAGTTAGAAATTGATAACGAGACATTAATTAAATTAGCGAATGCATCTGACGGAGATGCTAGAAAAGCACTTAATTTGCTTGAAATTATTTCTGACCTTGCTAATAAAAAAATTACTAGCAAATTGATTGATGAAGTATTGAAAGATGGTTCTTTAAGACGTTTTGATAAAGGTGGAGAAGCATTTTATGATCAAATCTCCGCTTTACATAAGTCCGTTAGAGGCTCCGATCCAGATGCGTCATTATATTGGTTTGTTAGAATGATTGATGGGGGCTGCGATCCTTTTTATATTGCTCGTCGAGTAGTCAGAATAGCATCTGAGGATATTGGAAACGCAGATCCAAGAGGTATACGTTTAGCATTAGATGCTTGGGAGACACAAGAACGTTTGGGCTCACCAGAGGGTGAACTCGCAATAGCACAAGCAATTGTTTATCTTGCCTGTGCTCCAAAAAGTAATGCTGTTTATGCTGCTTTTAATCAGGCAATGAGCGATGCAAAAGAGTCTGGAAGTAAAGATGTGCCATTGCATTTACGCAATGCACCAACAAAATTAATGAAAGAACTCGATTATGGTCGTGATTATCGATACGCACACAATGAATTGGATGGATATGCTGCCGGTGAAAATTACTTTCCAGAAGACATGACTCCAAGAGAATACTATCATCCTGTTAATAGAGGTCTTGAGATTAAAATCGCTGAAAAACTAGCAATGCTGAGAGCTCGCGATAAGGAAGCAAAGTTAAAATCATGATTGGAGTTATAGCAATTATAATTGGTGGAGCTTTGGGCTCATTATGTAGATATGTTATGTCTATGAATGTTTATCTATTGCTAGGAAAAAGTTTTCCGTATGGAACATTAGCTGTAAATATATTGGGATCAATTATAATGGGTAGTGTTTATATATTAGTGATGGAAAAAATCACTATTAGCGAAGAATTGCGTGCCGGAATAACAGTAGGATTTCTTGGTGCTTTTACAACGTTTTCAACATTTTCTATTGAAACAATGAACTTAATTGAATCTGGAGAAATAACAAAAGCTGGATTAAATATCATTCTTAGCGTAATACTCTGCATTGTAGGTTGTTGGCTAGGCATGAGTATCACACGACAATTATAATAGGACTGGATTAATGTTAGACCCTCAATTAATAAGAAATGATTTAGACAGAATCGCCAGTGTTCTTGAGGGACGCGGTATAAAAATTGATAAAGTTAAAATTCAAGACATAGAAAATCAACGAAAATCAATACAAATTGAAACCGAAAAACTACAGGCGCAGAGAAATCTTCTCTCTAAGGAGATTGGCGATCTTAAATCAAAAAATAAAGATACTGCTGAACTTTTAGAAAAAGTCTCATCCATAAAAGAACAACTTGAAAAAAATGAAGAGGAATTAACTAAGATACAAAAATCTTGGTACGATTTAGTTATTGCTATCCCGAATATACCTCATAAATCGGTTCCAGTTGGTACTACAGAAAATGATAATGAAGTGGTAAGGGAGTGGGGAAAGAAAAAAGATTTAAATTTTAAACCCATTGATCATGTTGATCTTGGCGAATCATTGCAACAAATTGACTTTGATACAGCTGTTCAAATAACAAGTTCACGTTTTGTCGTCTTGAAAGGACAGATAGCTCAACTTCATCGAGCTTTAATTCAATTTATGATGGATGTTCATGTTAATGAACACAGCTACCAGGAAGTTAATGTGCCATATCTTGTAAATGAAGATAGTTGCATTAATACTGGTCAATTACCTAAATTTAAGGAAGATCTTTTTTATATTCAAGATCAGAATTTATACTTAATACCCACAGCTGAGATACCTGTTACTAACATAGTTAAAGATAAAATTATTGATAAGAATAATTTGCCTTTAAAGTTTGTTAGTCATACTCCGTGTTTTCGCAGTGAAGCTGGATCTTATGGTAAGGATACAAGAGGCATGATTAGGCAACACCAATTTGAAAAGGTGGAGTTAGTGCAAATCGTAGAAGCTGAACAATCTTATAATATTCTTGAGGAATTAACTCAGCATGCTGAGTCAATTTTAAAAAAATTAAATTTACCGTATAGAGTTGTTAATCTATGTACAAGAGATTTAGGTTTTTCTGCTGCGAAAACATATGACATTGAGGTTTGGTTACCAAGTCAAAATCAATATCGAGAAATCTCATCTTGTAGCAATTTCGAATCATTTCAAACTCGTCGAATGAAGACTCGGTGTCGTGATGAAAATAATTCTAAACTTGATCTCTTGCATACACTTAATGGTTCTGCACTTGCAATAGGAAGAACTTTAATTGCAATAATGGAAAACTATCAGACTGAAAAAGGTGAAATTGTTATACCTGATGTACTGCAGCAATATATGGGCGATAAAAAAATAATTAAGCAATAAGATTTATTCCAAACCTTTTAATACTGCATCTAAACTCTCTTTAGCATCACCGAAATACATTCGTGTGTTTTCTTTAAAGAACAGAGGATTTTGGACACCAGCATAACCAGTTGCCATACTTCTTTTCAAAACAATTGTGGTCGTTCCTTTCCAGCACTCGAGTACCGGCATTCCTGCTATTGGACTATTTGGATCATCTTGCGCAGATGGATTAACAATATCATTTGCACCAATAATAATTGAAACATCAATTGACGGAAAATCATCATTTATTTCATCCATCTCATAAACGATATCATATGGGACCTTAGCTTCTGCAAGCAAAACATTCATATGACCCGGCATACGACCAGCAACAGGATGAATTCCAAATCTAACATTAATTTTTTTATCTCTAAGAGTTTTTGTTATTTCATTTACAGTGTGTTGTGCCTGAGCTACAGCCATACCATAACCTGGTATTATCATTACTTCTTTTGCGCTCTGTAAGAGACTAATAACTTCATCCGTTTCAATTGCGACTGCTTCACCCTGATCTGCAGCATCACCAGTAGAAATAGTACCTGTATCAGTTCCAAATCCACCTGCAATAACAGATATAAAGTTACGATTCATAGCTTTACACATAATGTAACTTAATATTGCACCACTACTACCTACTAGTGCACCAACGACAATTAATAGGTCATTTGATAGCATAAACCCAGTTGCTGATGCTGCCCAGCCCGAGTAACTATTAAGCATTGAAACTACAACCGGCATATCAGCACCACCGATTGCCATGACCATATGAATACCAAAGAGCAGGGCAATTACAGTCATAATCATCAAGTAGGTCATTGCATCACCTGTTTCAGCATGCTGTACAAACTCATAGCCAATCCAAATAGTAAGAATGAGTAAGCCCAGATTTAACCAATGTCTAGCTGGTAGTATAAGTGGATTACCTCCAATCATTCCGCTTAATTTACCAAATGCAATTACCGAACCGGAAAATGTCACCGCTCCAATTAATACACCAATATAGATTTCAATTTCATGAATTACTTTTTCAACGTGAGTCGGAAAACTAATAGTTGGATCCATAAAGTTAACATATCCAACTAACACAGCTGCCAGTCCAACTAAACTATGTAATATTGCGACAAGTTCGGGCATTTGAGTCATAGCAACTTTTCTAGCTAAGATGATCCCAATTGAACCACCGATTAGCATAGCAATAATAATTAGATGGATATTTGTTGTGACTTGAGGTCCAAAAATTGTTGCTAAAACTGCGATTGTCATACCAATTATCCCGTAAATATTACCTTTACGGGCTGTCTCTTGATGACTCAATCCACCTAGAGTTAGTATGAAAAGTATAATCGCACCTAAATATGAAACTGTTACTAATCCTTCCGACATAATCGCACCTTATTTTCTGAACATTTCTAACATTCGTCGGGTTACAGCAAACCCTCCCGCAATGTTTATACTAGTTATAAGGATACCAATAGTTGCTAATGCGACTAATAATGTCCCTGATGATGAAATTTGAATTAATGCACCAATGATAATAATGCTACTGACTGCATTGGTAACACTCATTAGAGGCGTATGTAGTGCTGCGGTTACATTCCATATAACCATATATCCAACAAAGCACGATAGTACAAAAACTGTAAAATGTGTCATAAAGGATGAAGGAGCAACTGAACCAAGACCATATAGAAGTAATCCGCCAATTAACATTGGTAACGATTGTTTAATTAATCCAGGTTTTTTTATTTCTTCTGGAGTGACTGGTACTTCTTCAACTGGTTTTTTAGTTGGTGTTGCAGATATTTTCGGAGCAGGGGGTGGCCAGGTTATTTCTCCATCTTTTATTACTGTTGCGCCTCTAACTGCTTCATCTTTCATATCAATGATCATTTGCCCATCTTTTTCTGGAGTCATATCAGTTAGTAGATGCCTAAGATTTGTTCCATATAATTGACTTGATTGTGTTGGTAATCTACTTGGAAGGTCACTGTATCCAATTATTGTCACCCCATTAGTACTAACATTGACATCATTTGGTACAGTCAATTCACAATTACCGCCTTGCTCTGAAGCGAGATCAACAACAACACTTCCATCTTTCATTGAATCTACCATTTCTTTCGTTATTAATTTCGGAGCAGGTTTTCCAGGTATCAGTGCAGTCGTAATTATAATGTCTACATCTTTTGCTTGTTCTGCAAATAACGCCATTTCAGCAGCTATAAATTCATCGCTCATTGTCTTTGCATAGCCACCTTCACCGCTACCATCTTCTTCGAAATCTAGCAGCAGAAATTCGGCACCCATACTTTCGACTTGTTCTTTCACCTCGGGACGAGTATCAAAAGAGCGAACAATTGCCCCAAGACTATTTGCTGCTCCAATAGCAGCAAGACCTGCAACACCAGCTCCGATAACTAGTACTTTTGCAGGAGGGACTTTACCAGCAGCCGTAATTTGTCCAGTAAAAAAACGTCCGAAATGATGAGATGCTTCAATTACAGCTCTATATCCAGCAATATTTGCCATAGAACTAAGCGCATCCATTTTTTGTGCTCTAGAGATTCTGGGAATACTATCCATTGCTAAAACATTAATTTTCTTCTTAGCAAGAGTTTGCATGAGTCCATCATTTTGAGCGGGCCAAATAAAACTGATTAGTGTTTGCCCTTCCTTTAGTAGATCGCTTTCATCAAGATCTAGTTTATTATTTTTTTCTGGTGCACGTACTTTTAAGATAATATCTGAGGACTCCCAGAGAGTTTTAGTATCATCAATAATTTCTGCGCCTGATTCACGATATGCGTTATCCGAAAAATTAGCTTGCGCTCCAGCACCAGATTCAACAGCTACCGTGTAGCCAAGTTTTTGTAGAAACTTTATAACATCTGGAGTGGTAGCAACTCGTTTTTCACCTGTATGTATTTCACCTGGCACGCCGATTTTCATCGTATGACCCCTTAGTATCTGGAATTAAATATATTTAGAATTACTTCTTAATATTAAAAAAGCGGCGATATTAGCATGATTGATTAATAATTTCATCGGTTTGGCGGTCGTCACACAAAAAAAACCTGGCAAATGCCAGGTTTTTATATTTTTAAATACCTTTTTATTAGTCTCTGCCACTAAACATAGCTAGAAGATGCAACAAAGATGTAAAAAGATTATATATTGAAACATAGAGGGTAACTGTTGCTAGGATGTAGTTTGTTTCGCCCCCATGAATCATCGCGCTGGTTTGATATAGAATAAGTCCGGACATTAATAAGACGAACATAGCCGAGACCACTAGCGAGAGTATTGGAAGAGCAAAAATTGCGGCACCAATGCCTGCTAGAAAGGCAACTAAAATTCCAGCAAAAAGGAATCCGGCCATAAAACTAAAATCTTTTCTGGTTGTTAGCGCGTATGCAGATAGACCAACAAAGATTGCCCCGGTTCCGCCAAGAGCAGTCATAACTAGCTGAGTGCCATTAGCAAAATGCGAAATATATAGATTCAGAATTGGTCCGAGCGTTAAACCCATAAAGCCCGTTAGAGCAAATACAGATACAATACCCCAAACACTGTTTCTAAGTGCCTGGACGAGAAAAAGTAAACCAAAGTAACCCACAAGTGTAATAACTAAACCAGGGTGAGGAATGTTGGCAACCATAGATATTCCCGCAGTTGCTGCACTAAAAAGCAATGTCAAAGACAACAAGATATAGGTATTTCTTATTAGTTTATTTGTTGCAAAAACTGCTGTTCCTTGACGAACAGTTGCGTTAGTTGACTGATTCATATTAAATTTTACCTCGCTCAAGTTAATATAAGTACTATGTAATGCTTTGACTGCTAAATTTCAAGTTAAGTTTCGATTAAATTATACTAATTCTATCAGATTTATAATTCTTCTTCTGCCTTTAAGGAATGTCGCTGTTGATGTATCCTCAACGCCCTCAACTAGGAGAGGTGGCAGAGTGGTTGAATGCACCGGTCTTGAAAACCGACAAGTCTTAACGGGCTTCGAGGGTTCGAATCCCTCCCTCTCCGCCATTTTAAAGTGTCATCTTTTGCCCTAAATTACTAAAATAAGTGATTATGAAGCAAAAAACACATAGAAATTCACTTAAACCTGGACACAAAATTCATTGGTATGAAATCAAAGAAATTCTGGGACAGGGTGGTTTTGGAATTACTTATCTGGCTTTCGACCCCAATCTCAAAAAATATGTCGCTATAAAAGAATATCTGCCAATTGAAGTCGCGGTGAGAGAGGGTGATTTTTCAGTTAATCCTGTTTCAGAGGGACATATTGATCAATATCAATGGGGCTTGGATCGTTTTATTTTTGAGGCTCAAACATTATCCAATTTTAAGCATCCCAACATTGTAAGCATTCTCTCTGTATCTGAGGATAATAATACCGCATATATGGTAATGGAGTACGAGGAAGGGGTAAGTCTAAAAGAAAAATTAGGGAGAAGAAAAAAAATAGAAGAAAATGAACTAGTAAAAACTATATTACCAATTCTCGATGGTTTAGAGATGGTGCATAAATCAGGATTCATTCATCGTGATATTAAACCAGGAAATATTTATATCCGTAAAGATGGTAGTCCCGTGTTACTTGATTTTGGTTCAGCCAGACATGCGCTTGGTGAAAAAACAAAAACTCTAACAAGCTTATTTACATCTGGTTATGCGCCATTTGAACAATATTTTAGTAAAAGTGATGAGCAAGGTGAGTGGACTGATATATATGGATTGGGTGCGACAATGTATCGGGCAGTTACTGGTGTTGCACCAATTGATGCACCCGATAGAAGTAACGCTATCATAAAGACAGGAAAGGACTGTCATATACCAGCAAGAAATATTGCAAAAGGCGATTATTCTGAGAATATTTTAATGGCAATTGATCATGCTTTAGAATTTAAACCAGAGAAAAGACCAAAAAATATTAATGAATGGAGAAATGATTTTCTTTCAATAAAGAATAAGACTGAAGAAGTTACAGAAATAAGTGAAGAAATTATAGAAACTGATCAAGACGAAAAAAAACCAAAAGCATCTGCTATTAAATCAAATCTAGTTCTTATTGGCATAATATTAGGGCTAGCACTAGTTTTATTTATCAATCCATTTATTGATATTTATCAAAGATCCTATGATTATGTTTTATCAAAACTTATGTTTTCTGAAAAGAAAGTTGAAAAAGAAAAAGATAACTCAGATGCAGAAATAATATCATTACTAAGAGATTTAAGAGAATCTAAAAATAAAGTAGAAAAAAATGAGAGTACGGAAGATAAAGTTTCAAAAACTGAATCTGCCTATGATGCATTTTTTAAAGGTGAGGATGCATTAAAAAAAGAAGATTATGAAAGTGCATTTAATTGGTATAAAAAATCAGCCGAATTAGGTAATGCGGATGGACAGCATAGCTTAGGAAGAAGATATAAAAAAGGCCAAGGGGTGGAGCAAGATTATGAAAAGGCATTATGGTGGTTTAGAAAAGCTGCTACTCAAGGCCATGTTGGTGGTCAATATGAAATGGGTGTGATGTATTTTAATGGTTTGGGTGTTCAACAGGATTACGTAACTGCAAACCATTGGTTTCGTGCTTCTGCTGAGAAAGGCAACTCGTGGGCTCAGAATGCACTCGGAGATAATTATTTAAAAGGTTTGGGTGTAAATCTAAGTTATGACGAGGCTTTAAATTGGTTTGAAAAATCTGCAAACCAAGGTAATGAGCTGGGTGAATACAATTTAGGTGAGCTATATTTTAACGGGTATGGCGTTAAAAAAGATCTTACAAATGCAGAACATTGGTTTGGAAAATCTGCTAAACGTGGAAATAAAAAAGCAAGAGAGCAATTAGCTTTGGTAAGAGAAGCAATAAGACAAAAAGAGAAACAGATTGCTGAAAAAGAAGCTGAAGAAAAGCAAAAGGCTGAAAATAAAAGAAAAGAAAAATTAAAGGCTTCTGAATTAAAAATGGAAGAAATTGTAGATTCAAACTTAGAAAGCAAATTACCGTTATGTGAGAATTTATATGGTTTAGCTGACACAACTATATGGAATGAATGCTTTGGAACAGCAAAATTTGAAAATGGTGATATCTATAGAGGCGAATGGAACAACGGAAAAGCAAATGGAGAAGGAACTCATACCTACAGTCCGGATAGTCAGTGGGCAGGGGACATTTACGTAGGTGAATTTGTAGATAATCAACATCACGGTACAGGGACATACACTTGGTCTAATGGAGATAAGTTCGTTGGTGAGTGGGATTTAAATGTTTATGTCGAAGGACTTTACACGTGGGTCACAGGTGATAAGTATGAAGGTGAATGGAAAAATATGTTAAAGCATGGAACCGGTAAAATGACATTTAACAATGGAGTAGTACAGGACGGTTTATGGAAAAATGACTCGTTCGTTCTACCGCGGTGTGTTGGAAATGATATTGATTCTAAAAAATGTTTTGGTGAATTGACTTTTGGACCAGGGGAAGGCTATATCGGTGCTTTCTCAAATGGCATGAGAAATGGATCAGGAACAAACACATGGGCTGATGGCGAAGTGTACGTTGGTGAATGGAAAAATGATAAAAGGGAAGGAAAAGGGGAAAACGATTGGGCGAGCGGAGATAAATATATTGGTGAATGGAAAAATGATTTACCTCATGGAGAGGGTATTGCTACATATGCTGATGGTCGTGTTGAAGAAGGAGTTTGGGAAAAAGGTTATTTAAAATACTCAAAAAAAATAGCCCCTTAAAATTATCTGCTAAGACGTTAGTCTCAATTAAATGGAAACTCAATTTGCCAGCGGAATGTATTATCCGGACTAGCATCTGTTAAACCGAGCATCCACACCAAATGTGTTTCAATTTCAATACTTCCAATTTTTAATTCATTATAAATAGCAGGTCCAATAATATGATGTTGATCTTTCATTGGTGAGAAATTTTTTATTTCTCCCATTGCTCCGTATGCTTCAAATCCAAAAGCAATATGATCCGTAATATTTTTTTTACTTCTCCAAATATATTCTAATTCGGTGCTTTCATCTGCCTCATCTCCAAATTGCTGTTCAAAATTTAAATTTCCAGTATGCTGATAACTCGATGTGGTTTTTTCAAGAAGCCAACGAATCTCAAATCCATTGGGTTTGTCATTTTCATCGTCTAGCTCTAATTCAAAATGAACGCCAGTATCGATCCAATATTTTCCTTGTTCTGTAAATTGCAGTGTATTTTCCCATCCAAGCGTATCAAATATTAGTGAACCACCTGCTTCCTTGATTAAGCCTGCGGTGAATGACGTTGCCCACCAATTAGTTACATCATATTCAAATTCAAGCTCATGGAATTGAAAGCCATCATTATCTTCATCATCATCAAATCTTGTGTTACCTAAAATTTCTAAGCCTATGTCACCTTTGTTAACAATTGGAGAATAAACTTTTAGTTCAGATAGTTCAGCGAGGCAATAACCTGAAATTAGTTGAAATATGATTAGTATTCGCCATCGAGCGAAGGAGTGGATCAAAATGTACTTAAAAAAAAAATTCATTATTGTTATTTGATTACTTCGACTACCTTACCGTTCTCTAGTATTTCGGTTTTAGTGAGGTTGCCCTCTCTATCCCATGATTTAACAATTCCATGTTCCTTGCCTTTTTTGTAGTTAGCCTCGTAAGATTTTTGACCGTTTTCATACCAAAAAATATAAGGGCCATTCTGTTTACCGTATTTGAAGTTAGCCTCGTAAGATTTTTGACCGTTTTCATGCCATTTGATTTGCTTTCCATCCATTTTTCCAATCGAAAAATTACCTTCGTATCGCTTATTACCATTTTCATGATAGAGAATATATTTTCCGGTATATGGTTCTTCAACGCCCGGCTCATACATTCTTCCATGTTTTTCCAGGAGTTCATTAACTTCCTTAGCGATCGAGATACTGCTCAACGAAAAGATAGCTAAGAAAAATATAGGTTTTATATTTATTAACAGAAATTTATTCATAATATTTTTATTATTTATCAGTAATTTATAATAATAATCTAGAAATAGTCAGATCTTTTGTAAACCAAAAATAATAAAACTGTCATCAAATAACAGGACATATTGAATACTATAGCCTCTCATTTGTAATTTGGATGAGTCACCCTAAACTTTATTTTTTATAATTACTTTGAAAAAAAACTTCCTGTGCACTTTCTCATTTTCCATGCAAGATAAATCAAGTAAGCAGTAATTGCCACTGCTATACCAGATACGATTATTTCAGGTAAAAAATCACTAAAAATCGTATGCGTAATGTTCCATAAGAAGGAGTCACGGAATTCAAGTTTTAAATACTCAAGGTTGAGGGTCTTGAAGACATAATCATCAATAAATGCAATCAAGGCGACAAAAAATAGATTGATCGCTAGCCCAATATTATTTGCGGTTTCTTTGGTCATCATTCATTCCCCGGATATTAGATATAGTAGCTCTATTGTATTTAATGTATTACTTTATTTCACTGTAATACCTATCGACATTTATAATTATCTATAATCTAAATTAGATTAATAATTTAAATTATTGATATTTATATATATTATTATTATAAAAAATAAATATAGTTTTAGTTATCCACAAGGTGACTAGCTGAAAAAAAAAGAGAGCCCGACAAAACCTCCAGTCATGAGTAAAATCAAGGAGTGTCAAATAATCATGAAATATTTAATGAGAATTGTACTCAATGTGCAAGGTTGAGCAGTTTTCTTAGTCAAATTCGCCAAAAGTATCCAGAGTATTACTCAAAGCCTGTCCCATCTTTTGGTAGTGATCGTCCCGATCTTTTAATTGTGGGGTTAGCTCCAGGTTTGCATGGGGCAAACGCAACAGGCAGGCCTTTTACTGGGGATTATGCTGGAATTCTTCTCTATGAGATGCTTCACAAACACGGTTTCAGTAATAAACCCGCATCAAGTAATACAAATGACAACCTAAAGCTCAAAAAATGCAGAATAACAAACGCTGTTAGATGTTTGCCGCCGGAAAATAAACCAATTGGAGATGAAATTAAAAACTGTAATCGATATCTAAGAGAAGAGCTAAATAATATTGAAGCTAGAGCTATTATTTTATGTTTAGGTGTAATTGCTCACAAAGCAACCGTAAAGGCATTACTTTTAAAACAATCTGATTACCAATTTAAACATGGAAATATTTTTAAACTAAGTGATGGTAGAACAATTATCGACTCATATCACTGTAGTAAATACAATACACATACAAAAAGACTTACTAAAAAAATGTTTAATGATATTTTCAAAAATATAAAAAAAATAAATAAGTAACATTAATGAAAGTAAATATAGATAAATTCTTAAAATCACTTACAACACGCCCAGGTGTGTATTGCATGAAGAATAAAGAATCAAAGATTATTTATGTAGGAAAAGCTAAAAATCTTAAAAAACGAGTTTCTAGCTATTTCAATAGAAATACCTCAATATCAATCAAAACAGATGTCATGATAAAGCAAATAGATGACATTGATATAACAGTAACTCAAACTGAGAATGAAGCACTAATTTTAGAAAATAATTTTATTAAGGAATTTAAACCAAAATATAATATTATTTTTCGTGATGATAAAAGTTATCCGTATATACATTTAACATCAAAACATAAATTTCCACGTTTTAATTATTATCGTGGATCTATTAATACGAAAGGAAAATATTTTGGACCATATCCAACTCCTAGTTCAGTTAAAAAAACATTAAATTTAATTCAAAAATTATTTTTAATAAGAAATTGTGAAGATAGTGTTTTTTCTAATCGCTCAAGGCCGTGTTTACAATATCAGATCAAAAGATGCTCAGCGCCATGTGTAAATTATATTTCAGAAGATGATTATCAATCTGATATCAATAGTGCAACATTATTTATTGAAGGAAAAAAAGAAAAAATAATAACGACATTATCTGAACCAATGCAAAAGGCATCGGATTCTCTCGACTATGAAAAGGCAGCAAAATTACGCGATCAAATTCGCTCAATAAGAGACATACAAGAAAAACAATTTGTTGGAACTGATAGAGATAATTTTGATATCGCAGCCTGTGTTATTAGTAATAGCAAATCCTGTATTAATCTTACCTTTATTAGGTCAGGGTTAAATCTGGGAAGTAGAAAATTTTTCCCACGAAATATTGAAGAACAAACAGAATCATCTTTAATAAAAGCTTTTATAAGTCAATTTTATCTGAGCGAAATAAAAGTAAAAAAATATCCAACTGAAATATTAATAAGTCATGATTTCGAGGGAAAGTCTTTGATTGAGAGTGTTTTAAGAGAAAAATTTGAGAAGTCGATAAAGATCAAAGCGAAGGTAAGGGGAGAGAGATTAAAGTGGCTTCAGATGGCAAAAGATAACGCCATGTTCAGCCTTCGCCAAAAGTTGGCTACCAGTGAAAGTTTGGCTAAAAGATATAAATCATTACAAAAATTACTTGGCTTAAGTGAAGATCTTGAGAAAATTGAATGTTTTGATATTAGTCACACACAGGGCGATGCTACTGTTGGTTCTTGTGTAGTATTTTCGCATAACGGCCCTACAAGAGACCTGTATCGTAAATATAATATTACTAATATAATAAAAAGTGATGATTATGCAGCAATGAGTCAGGTTGTAAGAAGACGCTACACAAGGCAGATTAAAGAAGATGCCAGCCTCCCTGACTTAATAATGATTGATGGAGGTAAGGGTCAAATGTCTGTTGCTCAAAAAGAACTTGATGAACTACAACTTTCGCATATACCTGTTCTAGGTATTGCTAAAGGACCTTCAAGAAAAACTGGTATGGAGAAACTTATTTTTTCATTTAATAAAAAAGTTATTACGTGTGATTCAGCATCACCAGCATTACATCTAATTCAACAAATTCGAGATGAAGCGCATCGATTTGCAATCACAGCACATCGACAAAAAAGAAAAAAGAAAACAAATTATTCTGTTCTTGAAGATATTGAAGGAATTGGAAATAAGAGAAGACAATTACTAATTAAACACTTTGGCGGATTACAAGGTGTTTCAAAAGCAGGCATCAACGATCTTACAAAAGTAAACGGAATTAATAAAAATTTAGCAAAGAAAATTTACGAAACAATACATGACGATTCCTAATCAATTAACATTACTACGCATATTATTAATACCAATTTTTATTGTAGTATTCTTTTTGCCTATTGAAGGGAGCAATTATTATGCGTGCTTAATTTTTGTGCTTGCTGCAATAACAGATATATTAGATGGTTATTTAGCTCGAAAACTAAACCAAGTATCGACTTTAGGTGTATTTCTAGATCCGGTTGCAGATAAATTAATGGTTGCTGTTGTATTGGTGTTATTGGTACAAAAAAATCCTGAAATTTATTTGGCTATTCC
Organism: uncultured Legionellales bacterium; assembly: GCA_913046215.1. Taxonomy (GTDB): domain Bacteria; phylum Pseudomonadota; class Gammaproteobacteria; order Eutrophobiales; family Eutrophobiaceae; genus UBA11869. Next base: position 18,598 of record CAJWRJ010000024.1, read on the forward strand.
ATCTGCAATTATAATTGGCCGTGAAATTACTGTTTCTGCTCTAAGAGAATGGATGGCTGAGCTTGGCTCAAGAAATAAAATTGCAGTTTCAATTTTAGGCAAATTAAAGACAATTATTCAAATGGTTTCAATTGGTTTTTTAATTTTTGAAGAATCACTCTTTGGATTACCGATATATTTAATTGGTTTAGTTCTGTTATATATTGCTGTATTTATAACTTTACTTTCAATGATTCAGTACCTCTTACTTGCATTACCTAAAATAAGAAAATAACGATTTATATTCATTAAAGTTGACACAATACTAACGGTGATTACAATATGCTTCCTTTGTCAATTAGGCACAACCAAACCAAAGGTTATCAGAAATTAATATAAAAAAGACTAGCGGGAATAGCTCAGTTGGTAGAGCGATACCTTGCCAAGGTATAGGTCGCCGGTT
>CAJWRJ010000025.1 GCA_913046215.1 uncultured Legionellales bacterium
GGTTTTGCTTGGATAGATTTTAAAAATAAAGAAAAATTTTTGCCGCAAATGTTAAATCTTGATAAATTTGGTGCTGTTAGTTTTTCGAAAGGTTGTTATGTCGGACAGGAAGTAATTGCAAGACTACATTATCGAGGTAAAGTTAAAAAAAGTTTACAACTATTTAAAACTAAACTGAATTCATTTGAAGATGGCTATTTATATCAGAATGATGCATCAACGAAGATTGGTGAAATACTGAATTTTGATAATATATCTAACACAACATATGGTCTTGCGGTTATTGAATCTGATAAATTAGATAAGGCTATATATGCTGATAAAATAAAAATGAATAAACTAGAAGTCCTCCCTATGAATATGAATTTTGGTGAACAATAAAATGATAAGTACAAGAATATTTTTCTTAATTATATTTTTATGTTGCGTATCATTAATAATATTCGGTTTATATCTTGAACATATTCAGGGTTTAGACCCCTGCCCACTTTGTGTATTTCAAAGAATTGCATACATACTAATAATTATAGCGTCTCTTATTGCTGTTATACACAATCCTGCGAACACTTGGAAAACTATTTATAAATTTTTAATATTCATTTTCTCGGTTATGGGTGCATCCGTGGCAGGTAGACAAGTATGGTTACAGCATTTGCCTCCAGAGCTCGTACCTGAGTGTGGTCCTGGTCTTGATTATATGCTCAATGTGTTTCCTTTTGCCGATGCTGTAAGAATGATTCTGAGTGGTTCTGGTGAATGTGCCGAAGTCCAATGGAGGTTTATTGGACTTAGTATCGCCGAATGGAGTCTGATTGTGTTCATTGCTATATCAATTGCAACAATACTCTCTGTCTTTTTTGTAAAAAAATAAAAAATTACTTTATTTTTTTAAAAAGGAAATCCTGATGGATTGCTTCCTTTTACTCCTCTTAGCATTTTTGATAAACCACCTTTATTTGAAAATTTCTTCATCATTTTTTGCATACGATTAAATTGTTTCAATAATTTGTTAATATCCTGGATTTGTGTTCCAGAACCAGAAGAAATTCTTTTCTTCCTCGAACCATTAATAATTTTGGGATCAACTCTCTCCTTACGAGTCATTGAGTCTATAATTGCTACTAATTTAGTCAGCTCACTATCATTCAAATGCGTTGCTATATTGCCTGCTTGATTTTTACCGACTGGTAACTTATCGAGAATACTGCTAATTCCGCCCATACTAGACATTTGCTTCAATTGTTCTTTAAAGTCTTCTAAATTAAAACTTTTACCTTTACTTATTTTTTTACTTAGTTTTAATGCCTCTTCTTTGTTTGTTTTATCTTCAACTTCCTCTATTAGGCTTAACACATCTCCCATACCTAATATTTGCGATGCAACTCTCTCTGGATTAAAAGGAGATAAATCTCTACTTTTCTCACCTACACCAATAAATTTAATAGGCTTTCCTGTGATATATTTTACTGTTAGCGCTGCCCCTCCCCTTGCATCACTATCAGCCTTAGTTAATATATTACCTGTAAGAGGTAATATTTTGTTAAAAGATGCTGAAGCATTTATTGCATCCTGACCCATCATGCTATCAATAACAAATAAGGTCTCAATTGGATTCAAAATATTATGTAATGACTTTATCTCCCCCATCATTTCATCATCAATATGAAGTCGGCCAGCACTATCTACAATTAAAACATCAAAGAGCTGTCTTTTTGCAGTAACAAGACCATTTTTAACAATATCTTCTGGCGTTTCGGATTCATTACTCTCTAACCAAGACAACTCATTTTCTTTTGCTAGAATTTCTAATTGTCTTATCGCACCCGGTCTATATGTATCACTACTTATAAGCGCTACCTTTTTATTTTCTTTTTCCTTTAAATGAACACCTAATTTTGCACATGTTGTTGTTTTTCCAGCCCCTTGTAGACCGGTTAATAGAATAACTGCTGGTGGAGTTGTATTTAAATTAAGAGGTTCGTTATGTTTTCCCATTAAATCGACAAGCTCTTCGTTAATAATCTTAATTAAAGTTTGACCCGGTGTTAAAGATTTGGAGATATCTATATCTGTTGCACGTTGTCGAATTATATCTAAAAAAGAGCGTACAACTGATAATGCGACATCAGCCTCTAATAAAGCTATTCTTAAATCTCGTAAACCATCGTCTATATTCTTCTCTGATAGCCTTCCGTATCCACGTAGACTGGCAAAAATGCCAGTGAATTTTTCAGACATCCGATCAAACATAAAAACCCCTATATAATTGAAATTACGACAGTAATATTAATTTAAAAATCGGTTATTTCTTCTAATAATGGTAAAGTAATGACTATTATAATTATTCTATAGAATAATCCACATGTTATTTATAAAATAAATTTATTAATTATGGATATACAAGCCATTTCAGCAATCATACTGTATATAGCTGCAACATTCGCTCTTGCAGCTAATGTTTTTAATATTTTTTCTGAATTTAGCAAAATAAAATGGTTTATTTTATTTTTCGGGCTAATCGCACTTGTATTGCATGCTGAAATACTCTATCAATCCATTTTTATGCAACCTGGGCTCAATTTTGGTTTCTTCATTGCTATTTCTGTGATCGCTTGGCTAGTAGCACTAATCGTATTGATATTATCGTTTAATCAACCAATCCAGCAATTACTATTAGTATTCTATCCAATTGCTGCAATAACAATTTTTTTAGAGCAATTTATAGAGGCTGAAAGATTGTTAACACAAGAACCTTCGATGGGCCTACGCATTCATATGATTTTATCTATTTGTGCCTATAGTCTTTTGATGATTGGAACACTGCAAGCGCTCTTATTAGCATTACAAGAAAAATTAATAAAGACTAAACAAGTTTATAAAGTTATTGACGTGCTTCCGCCATTAGAAGTTATGGAAAAACTACTTATTCAAATTATTGTAGTCGGATTTTTTCTCCTTAGCTTGAGTTTAATAACAGGAGTAGTATTTGTTTATGACATATATGAACAACATCTCACACATAAAACCGTGTTATCAGCTCTTGCTTGGTTTATTTATGCCATTCTTCTATGGGGACGATGGTTTTTAGGTTGGAGAGGCAGAAGGATTATAAATTGGGTAATTGGTGGATTTATTAGTCTATTACTTGCCTATACTGGCTCTAAATTTATTTTAGAATTTATTTTACATCGTGTTTAATTAAGAAATTGCTTGACAGATACATGGTTATTTCAGTCAAATACATACTCATAATAACAGAGGCTGCTATTTTTTGGACGAAATTCCACTTACGTTTCTTTTCGGAACCTTACTGATTCTTATTATATTTTCTGCTTTTTTCTCTAGTTCAGAAACTGCAATGATTGCACTGAATCGCTACAGATTGCGTCATCATGCAAAAGAAGGGGAAAAAAGTGCAATAATTTCTGAGCGATTATTAAAAAGGCCTGATAGATTAATTGGACTAATCCTACTTGGTAATAATCTAGTTAATTTTTTTGCTGCATCGATTGCAACAATAATTGGTATCCGTTTACTAGGTGATTTAGGAATTGCACTTGCTCCTATTATTCTTGTTTTAGTTTTTTTAATTTTTGCTGAAGTGATGCCTAAAACTATCGCTGCAATACATCCTGAAAAAATTGCACTACCTGCAAGCTTTATTCTCAATATTCTTATGAAGATTGCGTATCCTGCGGTATGGCTAATAAATGCAATATCTAATCAATTACTGTATTTAATAGGTATTAATGTAAGGGAACATAATGACGAAAATATTTCTAGTGAAGAATTAAGAACTATTGTGCGCGAGGCAGGAATACTTATACCACAGAGACATCAACGTATGCTGATCAATATACTAGAACTTGAGAATGTCACAGTTAATGACATTATGGTTCCAAGAAATGAAGTTACCGCAATTGATCTTGATAAATCAATTGACGACATAATTGAGCTAATCTCACACTGTCAACATACAAGATTACCAGTTTATAAATCAAATATTGAAAATATTATTGGTATTATTCATATAAGAAGAATACCTCGAATTATGAATGAGAAAGAAATTACAAAGGAGTCACTTCTTTCTATCATGATGGATTGTTATTTTGTACCAACTGGTACTCCACTGCATGTTCAGATGGTAAATTTTCAAAGAAGAAAACGTCGTTTTGGTGTGGTAGTAGATGAATATGGTGTCATTCAAGGTGTTGTAACTTTGGAAGATATTCTCGAAGAAATTGTTGGTGAATTTACAACAGATATACAAACACATAATCATGATATTCAACATCAAGATGATGGTTATTACTTAATTGACTGCTCCGCAAATATTCGCGAAATTAATCGAGAATTAGGTTGGAATTTACCGTCTGAAGGCCCTAAAACATTAAATGGATTATTATTAGAGAATCTTGAATACATTCCAAAATCGGGGACAACCTTAAAGATTGATAATTACCAAGTTGAAGTTACTCAAGTTTCGGAAAGTTCTGTAAAAATGGCTAGAATTAAAATAGTAGATGACAATATAGAAAATGAAATCATAAATGATAATTAATTACGCTCTATGAATCGTAAGCGTTTATGCACACCACATAATAATTCATAAGGAATAGTTTCAGAAAATTCTGCTATCTCTTCAATTGGTAACGCCTCTCCCCACAAAACTACTTTGTCGCCAATTTTTGCACTAGGCTGATTACGTAGATCAACTGTCATCATGTCCATTGAAGCACGGCCAATTAACTTACAGCGAGTGTTATTGACAAGTACCGGCGTACCAGACTTGGCATGCCTTGGAAAACCATCGCCATATCCAGCAGCGATAATTCCGATTAACATGTCTTCTGGACAAGTCCAAGTTGCACCATAACCAACAGTTTCGCCTTTTGATAGAAACTTAATTGAGATTATCTCAGATTCAAGTGTCATTACTGGTTTTAAGTTATGTTCATAGCCTTTACTATTAACAAGTGGTGAAACGCCATACAACATCAATCCTGGTCTAACCCAGTCGAGATGTGCCTCTGGATAATTAATAACCGCCGCTGAATTAGAAATGGTCTTTTCCATATTCTCAATATTACTAATTTCCTTAAAGCTAGCTAATTGCTTAGTGGTGAGCTCTTTGCCTTTTTCATTAGCAATTGCAAGATGCGTCATTAATATTGGATTTTTTTTGATATTTCTGCATGAAATTAATCTTGATAAAGCATTCTTCGCATCACTTTCAGAAAATCCAAGACGATGCATTCCGGTATCGATCTTTAACCAAGCCCTAATTGAACCCTCAAGTTTCGAATTTTCAAGAATTTCTAATTGATATTCATTATGAACAACAATATCTAAATTCAAATTCAAAATGAGGGATAAGTCATCGGGTTGGTAAGGTCCTTCGAGTAGAATAATTGGAGTTTTTATTGACGCAGCTCTAAGTTGTTCTGCTTCTTCAATACATGCAACTCCAAATGCATCTGCATTACAAAGAGCGCTTGCGACTCTAACAAGACCATGACCATAAGCATCAGCCTTAACAATAGCCATGACTTTGCTATTAGAAGTAAGCTTTTTTATCTGTGAAAAATTATGTTTAAGTGCCTTTAAATCGATTATTACTCTTGAGGGTCGTGTCATTCATAGTTCCCAGCCGAGAAATTATCGTATTTTAATGGATCCTCAATGAAATCATCAAAACGAGTGTATTGACCTCGGAAAGCAAGCTTAACTTTTCCTATTGGCCCGTTTCGTTGTTTACTTAAAATAATTTCGGCCATTCCTTTATCAACACTATCAGGATCATATACTTCATCACGATAAATAAAAATTATTACATCTGCATCTTGTTCTATAGCTCCGCTCTCGCGAAGGTCTGACATAACGGGTCGTTTATCCTGTCTTGATTCTAAGCTACGGTTTAATTGTGATAGCGCTACAACAGGTATTTTCAACTCTTTTGCCATTGCTTTTAAGGAACGTGAAATTTCAGAAATTTCTGTTGCGCGATTTTCAGAAGTGCTCGGAACTTGCATTAACTGTAAATAATCTACAACAACAAGATCTAACCCATATTCACGATGAATTCTGCGGCACCTAGCTCTTAATTCTGCAGGTGTCAGTGCTGCTGTATCATCAATAAACATTTTAGTATTCGATAACAAATTCACTGTACTGTGTAATTGCGTAAAATCCTCTCCATCTAAATCTCCAGTTCTTACCTTATGCTGATCGAGACTAGCTAGTGAGGACATCATACGCATCGTTAATTGATCAGCCGGCATTTCCATACTAAAGATTGCAACGCTTAGCTGGGCTTTAATTGCTGTATTCTCAGCGATGTTAACCGCCAATGCAGTTTTACCCATTGATGGACGACCAGCTATAATAATTAGATCAGATCGTTGAAAACCTCCTGTTTTAAAATCTAGATCTTTAAAACCAGTTGCTATTCCGGTTATTGGACTATCGCTTTCTGCTAACTCTTGAATCCTATTCATAACAGGCTGTGTGTATGCACTAATATTTTGATAGCTCTGATTACTACGTTCTTCTTGCTCTGCGATATCAAAAACTAGTTGCTCCGCTAATTCAAGAATTTCCTCACTGGTTCTTCCTTGTGGATTAAAAACTGTATCATTTATATTTGATGTAACTGAAATTAATTGCCTAAGAATTGAGCGCTTCCTTATAATATCAGCGTAAGATTTGATATTCATCGCACTAGGTGTATTTTCAGCAAGTGAGGCAATACTGCTCATTCCTCCTGCCTCATCTAATAATTGATGATTTTCTAACCATTCTGTGACTGTGACAATGTCACATGGTTGTCCTTCATTACTGAGATGGCTGATTGCACGGAAAATAATGCGGTGATCTTTTCTATAAAAATCGTCTTCGTGAACTTTATCCGCAACTTTATCCCAGGCATCTTTATCTAGAAATATACCGCCAAGCACAGCTTGCTCTGCTTCTATTGAATGTGGTGGCACTTTTAACGCAGTTGTTTCAGTATCATTTGTAAATGATTTTTTTATTGGCTCAACCATTAATTCCCCAAAGATTTATTAATACTAAAGACGGATAGCAGAAAATTGCCCTATCCAAAAATTCACTATAAAAAACTAAGCCTCTTCTTCAGCAACAACATTGACTGAGATTGTTGTCGAGACATCGGCATGAAGTTGAACAGTTAGTTCATATTCACCTAAATTTCTTATTGGTCCATCCGGCAATCTAATCTCATGCTTAACTAACTCCACATCTTCTTGTTCAGTGATCGCATCTACAATATCGACTGTCCCAACTGAGCCAAACAACTTGCCTTCAGTTCCAGCTTTGCGCTTAATCAAAATTGATAGCTCACTTAACTTTTCTGCTCTTGCATTGGCGGCGGCTAATGTTTCTTGTTGCTGTTTTTCTAGTCCAGCTCTTTTTGCTTCGAATTCTGCAATATTTTCAGGTGTTGCAGATACAGCCTTGCCATTTGGTATAAGATAATTTCTACCAAAACCAGATTTAACTTTGACTTGTTCTCCTAAGTCACCAAGTTTATGAATTTTTTCAAGAAGTATTACGTCCATCGGATAACCTCATTAATAATTATATAATAATAACAGATTCTTTAGTAACTCGCCTTAGGATTCCTTTTCTGATTGATCATTTTTGTTTCTCCAGTTGCTAAATGCGTCGACTATCCCTAAACAAGCGACAATTAATGCCATTTGTGGCAGAAATATAAGTGCACAATACAAAAAGACTAACCAGCCCACAGATAATTTTAGTCTATGAACGGTTCGATGTGAGAAAGAGATGCCTTGGATCAGATATATAAATGTTAGAATGATCAATACATCTCTGCACATGTCTTGCCATGGCTCATTAGCATTAAACGCTAAGACCCCGATAATTATAAAAACTGGTAAAAGAATGATTGGGATATTCAATCCATAAAATTCTTTTTGAAATCCACCAGGATTAAATAATCTTGACTGCCACCACCTGGCAAATAAAACGCCCGTTACCATATTCAACGTATATGCTGCAAATATCATAGCATTAATCAGATCTGCGTTTGATTCCAAAAGCTTATTATAGGCTTGAATTTGTTGAGATGGCGCTGTTGTCTCAAAAACCTTAGTTAAATAATCTTGCCACCAGGCAGCTACATCACCCACTAATACGTAAAAAATAATCGTTAATATAATTGATATTAGACCTGAAAAAAGTATGAGTGCACCCTGACTCCGAGTTAAACGTAATACTGCTGACAAAAATAAAACTGGTAGCCAGATTACTAGTATAATAATTGTATTAATATATGAGGAAGTAGATAAGAGAATGAAAAATATTTGTAAAACTATAAAACTTATTAATAGTGTTTGTATAGCACTATGAATTCCTTTTCTTAATGTTATTAAACCAATAACTGAACCACAAATAAGAAATGCAAAGGGTTGTAATAAAAAAGATAACAGCGAACTAAGTGTTACTGCTATAACTGCTTGCATTCTTCCACTAAGTAAATAATTACCAATCAATTCAATAAACCTGTAATTTTACAGACATCAAGAAGTCAAACTGTCAATGTTACAATATTCTTTATAAACACAAATCAAAAATAATAATTAATGTGCGTCACTGTAAGGTATTAATGCCAAATAACGTGCACGTTTTACAGCTGTAGCTAATTGTCTTTGATAACGAGTCTTGGTTCCAGAAATTCTACTTGGTATAATTTTCCCAGATTCTGAAACATAACTTTTTAAGGTATTTATATCTTTGTAATCAATTTCTTCAACACCTTCTGCTGTGAAACGGCAGAAACGTTTACGTTTAAAATATCTTGCCATTTTTTAATCCTCTTATTTTAGTCCTTGGCACTATCTGAATTAACTTCACTAGACACATTTTTATTTTCATCATCGGGTTTAAATAAAGGTGACGCTTCTACAACCGCCTTATTTTTTTTGATTACCAAATTGCGTATTACAGCATCATTGAATCTAAAAGCTTCTGTTAATTGTTTCAACGCTTCACTATTGCACTCAATATTCATGAGAACATAGTGTGCTTTGTGAATTTTATTAATTGGATATGCTAATAATCTTCGACCCCAATCCTCTAAACGATGTACCACACCTTTATTACTAGATATGATGCCTTGGTAGCGCTCTAACATAGCTGGCACTTGTTCGCTTTGGTCAGGATGTACCATGAATACGATTTCGTAGTGTCGCATTAAAAATCCCCTCGGTTTGTTAGCTTCCCCATATTTCAGAGTGAAGCAAGGATAAAAGTGAGCAGGATTGTAATAGATAAGTATTTTTACTGCAATTTAAGTATTATCTAAAAATTAAGCTTATATTTAAAATATTGATATATATAGAAAAATCTATTTCTCTCTTCTTTGTCGAACAGCCTCAAATAGAATAATTCCAGCAGCAACTGATGCATTCAAACTCTGAACCTTATCTGATATTGGTAAAGATCCCACATAATCACATTCCTTCTTAATCGAAAGACGTATACCTTTTTCCTCATTACCAATTATGACCGCTATTGCAGCTGTCATATCAATATCATAAATTGATTTTTTAGTATTAACTGCAGCGCCTATAACCCATACACCTGCTTCTTTCATTTTTTTTATTGCCCTTACTAAATTAACAACAGTAACAATAGTAAGATTCTCTGCTGCACCACATGCAACCTTCTTTACAGTTTCATTGACCGTTGCTGCACGATTTTTAGGAATAATAATTGCCGATACATTTGCAGCGACAGCTGAACGAATACATGCACCAAGATTATGTGGATCTTGTATAGAATCCAAAATTAAATAGATCGGCTGGGTATCCATATTACTTTTTAGGATAGTTTCTAATTGATTTGTAGAATCTCTAGATTTTTCTTTGATCTCAATAACAATACCTTGATGATTTTCATTATTGACCATCTTATTCAGTTGACCTTTTTTTAATACTTTTATTGGAAGTTTATGCTTTTTTGCAGTCTCACAAATATTCTCTATTAACTTTGATCTTATTGATTCTTGTATTAAAATATTCAACACTCTATGAGGCGAAGTCTTAAAAAATTCATTAACTGTATGAATTCCATATATTTTTTTATTTTTTTTCATATCTAATCAGCTAACTCAAAATCTATTTTACGCTCGTCGATATCAACACGTATTAATTTAACAACTAATCTCTCACCTAATGTGAATATTTTACCGTTACGTTCTCCAGAAAGAGTATGTGCTATTGAATCGTAATGATAATAATCGATTGGTAATGTGCTGATATGAATTAAACCTTCTACGTATAGATCATCAAGTAAAATAAATAAACCAAATGATGTTACACCACTAACTACACCTTGGAATATTTTACCCTCTTTATCTTTCATAAAATTACATTTAAGACGTTGAATAGCATCGCGTGAGGCGTCCTCTGCGCGGCGCTCTGTATTAGAACAATGTCCGGCTAATAAAAGCATAGTTTCCTCATCATAAATAGAAGACATGGAATCACCGCCATCGATTAAATGAGAAATGATTCGATGAATTATCAAATCAGGATATCGTCTTATGGGAGATGTAAAGTGCGTATAGACTGGAAAACCTAAACCAAAATGACCTTTATTTGATTTGCTATATTCAGCAAGTGGCATGCTACGCAATAAAATAGTTTCGAGCATTTGGCCGTCTTCCCTTTTTCTGATCTTTTCAACTAGCAATGAATAGTCTTTTGTTGTTGGTTTTCCCATGCTTTTAATTGATAAGCCTAGTTTTGAAAGCAATAAGTTTAAATCTCTAAGTTTTTCTTCTTTTGGTGTGTCATGAATACGAAAAATTGCATTTTTAGTTTGCTTTTCTACGAATTCTGCAGCTGCAACATTTGCAACTAACATCATTTCTTCAATTAGTCGATGTGCGTTATTTCTTTTTATTGTATCTATAGAATCAATATTTCCTTCATTATTAAACACAAATCTTGATTCAATCGAAGAAAAATCAATCAAGCCATTTTTTTTACGTTCAGCATGTAAAATTTCATATAATTCATATAAATTATCAAGGTCTGACAATAAGTTTGAATATTTTTCTCTTTGCTTTTTATCTCTATCAACAACAATTTTTGACATTTCATTATATGTTAATCTGGCATGAGAACGGATTACTGCTTTTTTAAAAGATACATCTTCGATCTTTCCGTCAGATCCGATATTTAAGTTACAAACTAGACTTAATCGTTCTTTATTAGGTTTTAAAGAGCAAAGTTCATTAGACAAGATTTCAGGAAGCATAGGTATAACACGATTAGGAAAATAAACTGAAGTACCTCTCAGATATGCCTCATCATCAAGTGAGCTATTCTGTTTTACATAATGTGAGACATCAGCAATAGCAACAGATAGCTTCCAACCATGTTTATGCTTTTTACAAAATACAGCATCATCAAAATCCTGAGCATCTTCTCCATCAATGGTAACAAAAGGAATTGTCCTGTAATCCTCTCTATTTGAAAATATTTTTGAATCTATATTTTCTTTCAAAAGATTAATTTCATTAATTACTTCTTTTGACCAATTAAATGGTAATTCATGACTACGAATCGCAATATCAACTGCCATATCCACATCATGATAACCATCGATAATACTAGATATTTTACCTATAGGTTGCCGATGTTTTTCTGGTTGATGCAATATTTCAACAACTACATATTGACCTTGCTTTACTTTATGTTTAGCAAGAGATGAAATTAGAATATCCTGACTTATTCTTTTATTGTCGGGAACAACGTATGATATACCGCTTTCCTTAAAAAATTTTCCTACAATATGATGATTAGCTCTTTGTAAGACTTCGACCAAAACACCTTCACGCCTTCCTTTTTTGTCGGTACTTATAAGACGAGCAACGACATTATCTCCATGCAGCACAGTTCGCATTTGCTTTGTAGATAAAAATAAATCTTTCCCTCCTTCTTCGGGAATAACAAATCCATAACCATCAGGATGTCCAACTACATTACCCTTATATAAATCCATTTTTTTTAACAAACCATATCTTCCACGACGGTTGCGTATAAGTTCACCATCTTTTCTCATTGCTTTTAGTCTTCTACCTAAAGCTCTAGAAATTTTTAGATCTATAATATTAAAGGCTTTAGCTAGTTCGTTGCGTGTTTGAGGTCTTCCAATATCATCTAAAAATTTAATAATTTTTTTACGATCTGGAAGTAAAAAATCAGGAATTGTTTTTTTATTAGGCACTATCTAAATTGGTTTTATAAGGACAATTAAGTTTAAATTTTTGCGTTCGTTTCATTTTTTTTATCTCAATTTCACGCTTTCTTGCAATACTGCTATTTTTGCATTTTTCTTTATAAAATATTTTAAAAGGGCCGCGACCTCTTGTATATTTAGCTCCATGGCCTTTTTGATGTGCGTCAAGTCGTCTTGTTAGATCTTTAGTAATGCCAGTATAGAGAGTACCATCAGAGCATTCTAAAACATAAACAGTCCAGGTCATTTACACAAATGGATTTTTCAAGATAATTGTTTCATTTCTCTCAGGACCTGTTGAAATTATATCAACTGGTACATCAACAAGTTCTGAAATACGATTGAGATAATCACAAGCTTCCCTTGGTAAATCATTATATTTTTTTATACCAACAGTAGATGATTGCCAGCCTGGGTGCTCTTCATAAACAGGCTCACATTTAGAAAAATTTTCAGCATCAACTGGAGGAGTGGTTAATAATTTGCCCTCGATCTTATAACCTGTGCATATATTTATTTTTTCTAACCCATCTAGAACATCTAGCTTAGTAACACATAAACCAGTCAAACTATTGATCTTAGCAGAACGAATTAAAGCAACTGCATCAAACCAGCCACATCGCCTCGCTCTTCCTGTTGTTGCTCCAAATTCACAACCAACTTTTGCAATATGCTTGCCTATATCATCATTTAATTCCGTTGGGAAAGGTCCTGAGCCAACTCGAGTAGTATATGCCTTGGTAATACCTAATATATAATCAAATAAACAAGGGCCAAATCCTGTTCCTGTTGCAGCACCACCTGCAGTTGTTGAGGATGAGGTGACAAACGGATATGTGCCATGATCTATATCTAACCAAGTACCCTGTGCACCTTCAAATAAAATGTTATTTTCTTGAGTATGTAAATTAGTTAAATACTCAGTGACATCAGTTATCATAGGTATCAAAGTCTTCGACAATTCAAGTGCTTCATCAAATGTTTTCTGAAAGCTAATTTCATTCGACTGGTAATATTTTTTTAGTAAAAAATTATAATAGTCGAGTATTTCGTGAAGCATTCTTGCGAAACGATTTTCATCGGTTAGATCATCAACTCTTATCGCTCTTCTTGCAATCTTATCTTCGTAAGCGGGACCTATCCCCCTACCTGTTGTTCCTATTGCGGCTTTTCCTTTATGTTTTTCGCGTGCTTGATCAAGCGCTATATGATAGGGCAATATCAGTGTGCATGCGGGGCTTATTTTGACTCGAGAATGAGCTGATATCCCTGCTTTTTCTAATATGTTTAGTTCTTCTACTAGTGCATGGGGGCTTAAAACTACGCCATTACCAATTAGACATTCAACATCATCATGCAGAATTCCTGAGGGTATTAAATGTAAAACTGTTTTATCTTTATCAATAACAACTGTATGTCCAGCATTATGTCCTCCCTGATATCGCACAACTGCTGAGACAGACTCTGTTAATAAATCAACAATTTTTCCTTTGCCTTCATCACCCCATTGGGTGCCTAGCACAATAATATTTTTTCCCATATCTATTTTAATATATTATTTTTTATTATCTTTGATAATCCAGTCATTATTCTCATGAATAAGTGACAGACTACAATTCATTTCAACTGCGGTATGTTTTTGGCCTTCTAGCTCTTGTACAACAATTTTTCCTTGCTCCCTTAAATCCTTAATCTTCTTTTTAAGTGCAGGATCACTGTCACTTGGTGCAAAAATTCTAGTTATTTTTACCTTCTCACAATTATGTAGCTCTAAAAGTTGTTTAACATCAGCACTAAACCCTGTTGCAGGCCTAGCTCTTCCAAAAGCTCTACCTATATCATCATAACGACCACCAAAAGCAACACCTTTACCCTCATCTGGCACATATGCGGTATATATCATTCCAGTATGGTAGTTATAACCCCTCAATTCTGCTAAATCTACATTAATTGATAAATTAGGTTCGTCTGCAATAGACTCGGACACAGCTTTGATCTCGTTAATATGTTTTTTTACTTCAGGAAAGAATTTAGCAATTGATTTAGTAGCATCTTCTAGTATTGACACGTCTCCATGCAAATCAACCAAATCTAATAAAGCTTTACTACTATTATCATTGATTTTTAATTTCTTGTAGAATTTTTTTAACTCATCTTTTGCTTTTCTTTTTACTATTTCAAAAACCTCCATTTCCTTTTCAGGAGTCAACTTAGATTCTGAGATTAAAGATCGAAAAATTCCAATGTGTCCAATATCTATACAAATATTATCAATTTCTAATGAATTCAATGTTGCTAGCATTAGTTTGACTATTTCTATATCACTAGACACACCAGCATGTCCAAACAGCTCAGCTCCTAGTTGAAGCGGCGAACGTGAATCACCAAAACTATCGCTACGACTATGCAATACGGAGCCTAGATAACAAAGTCTTGTTGGCGTATCTTGTTTCATTAGATGCGCATCTATACGCGCAACTTGAGGAGTAATATCAGCGCGAACTCCCATCAAACGACCGCTTATCTGATCTGTTATTTTATATGTTTGTAGATCTAAATCTTCTCCAGTTGCTGTAAGTAGTGATTCTAAATATTCAACCATTGGAGGAATCACAAACTCATAACCCCAAGTTGTATATAAATCAATGATTTTACGGCATATCTGTTCAAGCAATATTGCCTTAGGAGGCAAAATCTCATCAACACCTTCAGGTAGAAGCCAACGATTATTTGTATTCATAGAGGTAACTTAACGCACAATACACAAAATAAAAACACCAAATAGCATACTAGTAATGCCTAAAAATCTTATTTTTTGGTTATCTAACTGAGATACCAAACTAAACACTTTCCGCATGCCATTTGGATTTAAAAATGGCATGAATCCTTCAAAAATAAATACCAATGCTATAGCTGTTAAAAGATCAGAAAAGTTAATGTCAAACAATTATGACTACCATTTAGCATACATAACTATAAACGTCATTTTGATTTATTGAAATACTTAAAAAAATCAGATTCAGGTTCTATTAGTATTACATCATTACCTTGATTAAAACTATTTTGGTACGCATTCAAACTACGATAAAACGAATAAAATTCTTCATCTTTATTAAATGCAGCAGCGTATACCTCTGTCGCTTGTGCATCACCCTCGCCTCGAATAGTCTCAGCATCCCGATAAGCATTTGCTAAAATAACTTCTCGCTCCCTGTCTGCGTTAGCTCTAATTCTTTCTGCTGCCTCTGACCCACGTGCACGAAAATCTTTTGCAACTCGATCTCTTTCTGCACGCATTCGTTGGTAAACAGAGTTACTAACTTCTGCTGGGAGATCAATCCTTTTTGTTCGAACATCAATAACTGAAATACCAAGCTCATCAGTCAAGTTTGATGTTGTTGACGTCACAACATTTAAAATTTGAGTACGCTCACCAGCTACAACTTCCTGAACAGTTCTTTCGCCAAATTCATCTCGCAAGGCACGATTGATACGTTGCTCTAGCAATGTATTTGCACTCACTACATTTCCTCTAGTTGCAGTATAGAATTTCTCTATATCTGTGATGCGCCACTTAACATAGTAATCAACGATAACGTCTTTCTTTTCCTTGGTAAGAAATCTCTGGGGTTCTTGATCAAGATTAAGTAAGCGTTTTTCAATTTTTTGAGCATAATTTACTAGAGGTACCATAAAGTGAATACCTGGCTGATTATCAGAACGTTGTATTTCACGAAATTTAAAAACAATTGCTTGCTGATATTCCTTAACTGTAAATATTGAGAAATAAGCAATTATTATGATTATAAAAACTGGAAAGAAAATTTTTGCATTGAATGGCATTATCGTGATCCTCTTAATCGACTATTTAAATTATTTTGTAAATTATTAGTCGATGATGGTGTTTGATTTTCAAGTAAGTTGTTAAATGTTGAGTTCGAAGTACTTGGTTTTTTATTGGTATTATTATCAATCAATCGATCAATCGGTAAATACATCAAGCTATTGCCATTATCATTATCAATTAAAACTTTATTTGTATTACTAAATACTGATTCGATTGCATCCAAATATAGTCGCTCACGTGTTACTTTTGGAGCACGCTGATATTCAATTAATAATTGCTCAAAGCGGCTTGCCTCACCTTCAGCCTTAGCAATAACACGCGCTTTATATCCATTGGATTCTTCGCGTAGTCTTGCTGCCGCACCACGTGCTTTTGGAATAATGTCATTTCTGTATGCTTCTGCCTCATTCACTAAACGTTGCTCGTCCTCTCGAGCTTTAATGGCATCATCAAATGCAGCCTTAACTTCCTCGGGTGGTTTTGCAGGTTGCATCTCAACACTTGAAATGTAAATGCCCGACTCATAGTCATCCAAAACATCTTGTATAAGAATTTGTATCTTCTGTGCTATCTCGCTTCTACCCTCTGTTAGGACAAAATCTAGCTCACTTTTTCCGATTACCTCACGTACTGCACTCTCTGTTACTTGACGAAGTGTTGGAAACGGGTCAAAAACATTAAATAAAAAGTCTGTTGCAGTGCCAATTCGCCACTGAACTGCAACTTCGACATCAACTATATTTTCATCCTGTGTAAGCATGGATGCTTTATGTGTTATTGAACGCACTTGGCCTACATTCACTTTGGTAACTTTTTCTATGGGACGAGGGAGACGTATATTAAGACCGGGGTCTAATGTTGTTACGTACTTTCCAAAACGAAGCACAACTCCCCTTTGTTGTTGATCTACCAAATACGTCATGTCAAACACAAGCCATGCAATTAGTAGAATAATCACAACGGAAAATGGAAAAATTGATCCACCACCTTTGGATGGTTTTTTGCCAAATATTCCGCCAAACCCTCTTTGCATCCTTCGGACTATTTCGTCTAGATCAGGTGGTCCTCCATTACTACCATTTTTACCCCAAGGGTCTTTATTTTTGTTGCCATCTGGCGGCTCATTCCAAGACATTAATCAATACTCCTAAAATTGTTATTACCCATAAAACTAACTGTCAACGATTGAAATATCACGGATTATGCCTGCGAGTACTCAATATTTGAAATGTCTAAGTTAGCTTCCTTACATAATTTATGCAATTTAAATTCCTCTAATTCTACTTCTAAAAGCCATCCGTCTTTGTTATCGGTGTCTTCCCTTTTGACTGCTCCAATATCAAAAAGTTTTGCTCTTAGTTGTCCTGCCGATATTGGCAGCTTTATGTAATGCGGTTTTTTGTGTTGATTTAGGTGTTTAGTGATAGATTCAAGCAGAAAATTAACCCCATCTCCGGTTTTTGATGATAACCAAACGCGAGTTAATTTGTTATATTTTGAAACCTCAATACGTTTTTTTTGTGCTGAATGCATGTCTATTTTATTGTAAACCTCTATTTGAGGAACATTTGACGCTCCAATCATTTCAATCACTTCATTTACCTCATCGATGCGACTTTGACGTCCGTCTTGTTCAACATCGATAATATGAACAAGCAAGTCTGCTTCCCTAATCTCATCTAATGTTGCCTTAAATGACTCAATTAATTCATGAGGTAGGTCGCGAATAAATCCAACAGTATCTGTCAAAATTATGTCGTTATTGTTTTCAATCTTTACTCGTCTTAATGTTGGGTCAAGCGTTGCAAATAATTGATCAGCAGTTTTTATCTTAGCTCCAGTCACATAATTGAATAAAGTTGATTTTCCGGCATTTGTATAACCAACCAATGAAACTACCGGTATATCTCTTTTTTTACGTTGCTGTCGACTCTGAAAGCGCTGTTTCCTGATCTTTTGGATGCGCTGTTTTACTGATTTTATTCGTTTTCCAATTAGACGACGATCTGTTTCAAGCTGCGTTTCCCCAGGTCCACGAAGACCAATACCACCTTTTTGTCGCTCTAAGTGTGTCCAACCTCTAATGAGTCTCGTTGTTAAATGTTCTAACTGAGCAAGTTCGACTTGCAACTTACCCTCATAGCTTAATGCACGTTGTGCGAAAACATCAAGAATTAAACCTATTCTATCAATAACTCTAAAATCAAGAAATCTTTCTAAATTTCTCTCTTGTGCTGGGGTCAACGAGCAATTAAAGATTATAACATCTGCGTTTGATTCTAATGCAGCTGATCGAATTTCATCCGCTTTACCCTTGCCAATGAAAAATCTTGAGTCTGCTTTTAATCTTGATGCTCTTATTGAACTAACAATTTCCAATCCTGTTGACTCAACCAAGTGATAATATTCGCTATATTCATCGTCTTTCCTGAAATTTTTAAAATCGACGTATACGATTAATGCACGATGTATAGAAGCAGATTTAGATTTCAAACGATTTCCATAAATTAAAATATATTACTCAGCTTTCCTCATCAGTTTCGTCCTCAGG
>CAJWRJ010000026.1 GCA_913046215.1 uncultured Legionellales bacterium
CGGGAATCGAACCCGCGTCCGCAAATCCTCTACCGTCGGTTCTACATGCTTAGCCTATTCTATTAATTTAACTTTCTGCTACCCGAAAGGCAGGAAAAACAGAGAGCGATTTCGAAAAAATTTAACGAATCCATCTCGAACAAATTTCATCGCGATCTTGTGTAGGTCGACGCCTGAGTCTGAGTGCACAAGCACAACATCAGTCAGACGGCACTATGACTGGTTATTAAGCAGCTAGTGCGTAGTTGTCTTCGTTGGCAACTATAAAGTTTGCAGTTGTATTTACGAGGTAATCTGCGCCTCGGCATGCCCCTTGGGCTTCATATCCACGTCGAAACCAGTACGCCCCCAAGAGTTTTCTTGCTTTAATGCTACGGATTATATCTGAATGGCTATTAATTAAACATCAATGATCGATGAATTTTATACATCGGTAAGAATGGACATCTGTATTATGTGAAAAGTTCAAAATTAAATTAATTATTGAATTCTATCGTCTGATAAGTCTTGCCTTTTGTCTTTCCCAATCACGTTTTTTTTCGGTTTCTCGTTTATCATGCATCTTTTTACCGCGGCCTACACCAATTTCTAATTTAACATGGCCGTTTTTCCAATATAACGCTGTTGGAATGAGTGTGAAACCTTTTCGTTCAACAGCACCGATCAGTCTGTTGAGTTCTGTACGATGTAATAACAATTTTCGGTTTCTTTGTGTTTCACTTATATATGATGATGATGTTGGTAGGGGAGTAATAAGTGCGCCAAATAAATATGCTTCACTATTTTTAAGCAATATATAGCTCTCGACAATTTCAACTTTTCCAGCCCTTAAGCTTTTAACTTCCCACCCTTGTAATGAAATACCAGCTTCATAGCGTTCTTCGATGAAATAATCACGTCGTACCTTTTTATTTAGCACTATTGTTTTTCCACCTAGAGATTGCTTTTTTTCGCCCATATACATTAGTCCAGATTTATATCATCTAATTATAGCAGGTGTTCTATCCATAAGGAGGCAAGTAATCTAAAATAGTTAAGTATTATGTCGATGCGTACTTCAATTCATGGTCAATGGTCTTCGCGCTGGATTTTTATTCTTGCAGCGACTGGTTCGGCTGTGGGTCTTGGTAATATTTGGCGTTTCCCTTATTTGACTGGTGAAAACGGCGGCGGTGCCTTCGTTTTAGTTTACCTATTATGTGTAATTATGATGGGTATTCCCATAATGATGGCTGAAATATTGTTGGGACGACGCGGAAGGAAAAGTCCGATAAATACAATGGAGACTCTGGCCGCTGAGGAAGGGTTAAATCCTAATTGGCGATTCCTCGGATGGTTAGGTGTGTTGGCTGGCTTCATTATTCTATCTTATTACAGCGTTATTGCTGGTTGGACAATTGCATTTATCTTTAAGACTGGCATGGGTGATTTTGTTGGTGCAAACGCTGAACAGACAACAACTATATTTAGTGAATTAATATCAAGTCCAGGTATTTTATTATTTTGGCACAGTATATTTATGTTTATAACGATCAGAGTCGTATCTAGAGGAGTAAGTGGGGGGTTAGAAAGAGCGGTAAAATTTTTGATGCCAGCTTTATTTGTTTTATTGTTAGTTATGGTTGGTTATGCAATGAGTACTGAAAAGTTTCTAGATGGCCTAAAATATCTTTTCATACCCGATTTTAATTCTTTAGCAGAAAAAAATTTGTTCTCTGATGTTTTTTTACCGGCATTAGGTCAAGCATTTTTTAGTTTGAGTATTGGTATGGGTGCAATAATGATTTATGGTTCTTATTTATCAAAAGATTCCTCAATTACTTCCAACTGTTTTGTAATCGCAATAGCCGATACCTCTGTTGCTATTCTTGCAGGCATTGCTATCTTTCCAATAGTTTTTACGTATGGTCTTGACCCATCTGACGGCCCCGGGTTAATTTTCATTTCCTTACCCATTGCCTTTGGTCAAATGCCATTCGGTACTTTTTTTGGTTGTTTGTTTTTCATTTTACTTATGTTTGCTGCATGGACTTCCTCGATTTCATTGCTCGAGCCTGCAGTTACCTGGCTTGTTGAATCTAAAAAAATGAGTCGTATCAAGGCTTCTTATATAGCGGGTTTCATTGCTTGGCTTCTTGGTGTATTAACAGCATTGTCTTTTAATTATTGGGCTTTCGAGTTTAGTTTTGCTGGCGCTATTAAACAAAATGGTTTATTCGATATATTTGATATCCTAACTTCCAATATTATGTTGCCGTTAGGTGGAGTATTAGTTGCTATATTTACATCTTGGTTGATGTCAAGAAAATCAACTGTTGACGAATTAGGTCTTGGCGATAGTATTGCTTATAAGATCTGGCGTTTTACTATTCGTTATATAGCGCCAATAGGAGTGCTAATAATATTTTTAAATACAATGGGTTTTTTTAATATATTTTCAATAAATAATTAGAGATTTCGTGTCTAGAATATATAAAAAAGCTGTAGTTAAATATAATGCAAATCAAATGTATGCATTGGTAAATGATATTGAATCCTACCCAAGTTTTCTTCCGTGGTGCACCAACGCAAATATTATTGACAGAGATGAAAATTCATTAACGGCATCTGTTTGTATCTCTATTGGAAAAATAAAAAAAATATTTACAACATTAAATACAATGCAAGAAGATACATCAATCAATATGAAACTTATTCAAGGACCCTTTAAGAGGTTGGATGGAAGGTGGGAATTTGAGGATAGTGGTGATGGCGGGTCAACCGTTTCACTAGTAATGGAGTTTGAGTTCAAAAATAAAATTTTAAAATATACATTGAGTGGTGCTTTTAAGAAAATAACAGATTCTTTAGTCGATGCTTTTATTTCTAGAGCAAATAATATTTACTAATAATGCGATATCTATTTATCATCAAGCGGGTTAATTTTTTCTAAAAAACGACTAAAAAAACCCTTTTCCTCGTCATCAGAAGCTGGCAGCGTTACAGCTTTCTCTTCAATTATTATTTCACTTTTTCTTCTTGGTAAATTTGAGGTTTGAATATCACCAGAAATATAAGCTAATTTATCATCTTCAAAATGAAGAGTAATATGTCGTTGCTCTCTATCATTACTACCTTCCTGAAAACTATAAATATATTCCCAACGTTCGCTATGAAAAGGGTCAATTAACACAGGCGTTCCCATAATAAATTTTACTTGGTTTTTGTCCATACCCGGTTTTAATCGATCAAGCATCTTCTGATCAATAATATTACCCTGTTGAATATCGATTTTATGTAGGAGAGGAACATCAAACCCACCATCATAGTTGCGGCTACAGGCTATGAGGAAGAAAACAAATAATGAGACGAAGACGATTTTAAGCATATACAAATTTATAACCCAATTAAATAGATTTATTTTTTGAGAAGAATAACGGTTACTATCGAATTCCTCAATGATATTTATTATAATTTGATATAATAATGCAGTTGTAATAGAAAACGTATGCAGTATATAAATGTAATATCAGGAGATTGTTATGGAAGCGACAGATTTAAAAAAAGCTGGTCTCAAGGCGACACTACCAAGAATTCGTATTCTTCATATTCTTGAGGAATCTATCGGCAAACATTTAAGTGCAGAAGACGTTTATAAGGTTTTATTGGAGCATGGAGAAGAGGTTGGTCTTGCTACCGTTTATAGAGTACTTACTCAATTTGAAGCTGCGGGTTTAGTTATGAGGCATAATTTTGATTCTGGGCACTCTGTCTTTGAATTAAATAGCGGCACTCACCATGATCACATGGTACATTTAGATACTGGTGAAATTATTGAATTTCAAAATGAAGAAATTGAAGATATACAAAAAAAGATAGCGAAGAAACATGGTTATGAGTTGGTTGAGCATAGTTTAGTGCTCTATGTTAAGTCAAAAAAGTAATGCTTTCTTAATTTTATTTTATAGTTACTTAAGTGCCAGCATTTTTTGAGCATTAGCTAAGCTTTCATCAGTAACTTCCATACCAGCCAGCATTCTTGCTATCTCATTCACCCTTTCCGTTTGACTTAGTTCTGTTACCTTAGTGTATGTTTCATCAGATATTGTATTTTTAACTACTAAGTAGTGTTGGTCTCCACAAGAGGCAACCTGTGGTAGGTGAGTTACACAGAATATTTGATTATTTTTTGAAAGTGTATTTAAAAGTTTTCCGACAATTTCAGCAACGCTACCACCAATTCCGGCATCGACCTCATCAAAAATCATTGCTGAACGATTTTTTTCTTTTGAACTAATAATTTGAATAGCAAGCCCTATACGAGATAATTCACCACCCGATGCAACTTTTGCGATCGGCCTTAATGGTTGACCAGGATTTGTTGAAACCATGAATGTAATATTATCCATTCCCAATGGTCTTGGTTTATCATCAGTTAAGGCTTCAATTTTTACTTCTAGTTTCCCTGTCATACCAAGCTCATGTAATTTTTCAGTTATTTTCCTAGTGAAAACAGTCGCTGTTTGAATTCTTTTTTCCCTTAGTTTTTTAGAAAGAATATTATATTCCTCTATTAATTCTTCTTTTTTCTGTTTTAGTGATTCTTTTACTTCAAAGCTATTCTCTAATTCATTTAGTTTACTCATTAATAAATTTAAATGAGTAGATAATTCTTCTGGTTTAGTTTTATATTTTCTAGCAAGCTCATTTAGTTTATTTATTTTACCCTCCAGAGTTTCCAATTGACTTGTATCTGTATTAAAACCATTCAAGTAGTTATTAATTTCTGATTTTGCTTCATAAATTTGAATTAGTGATGTTTCAATTAAATTAGGTATATTTTTGAATGAATTATCAATTTGGCATAGCTCATTAATTTTATTTTGACATCTTGATAGTTTTTCACTGATTGCATTGTCGCTTTCAGATAGTTCATTTAATACTTCATGACATGTCTCTATTATATATTTTGAATTTGATTGTCTTTTATATTCATCTGACAATTTAGCGTATTCTGACTCTTCAATTGCTAGCTTATTTAGTTCCTCAATTTGATAATTAAGAAGTGTTAATGTAGATTCAAAATCCTCTTCATTTATTTTCAGATCATTTATTTTATTTTCAATTGCAACCAACTCATCGTAGGTTTCCGTAACTTTTAATAGAATCTGTTCGTGTCCGCCATGCTGGTCTAGCAGTTCACGTTGTTTTTTTTGCTGTGATAGCGAATGATGTGCATGCTGCCCGTATATTTCAATCAGATTTTCACCAATATCCTTCAAGGCTTGATTTGGTACAGGAGTATTGTTTATGTAAGAACGCGAGCGTCCGTCTTTTCTGATCGTTCTTCTTATGAATAATTCATCATTGCTAGATTCGATTTCAAGGGCATTTAATTTTTTATTTACATCAACATTATCTTTTACATAAAAAATTGCTGTGATATCAGTTTTCTCAGAATCACCTCTAATTATATTTGTATCCGCTCGATCACCAAGCACTAAACCTAAAGCGTCTATGAGTATTGATTTTCCAGCACCTGTTTCACCTGTCAGGACTGTCATGCCAGGTTTAAAATCAAGATTAAGTTTGTTAATAATTGCTAAATCATTAATTATAAGTTGAGTTAGCAAAGCTATGTACTCCAGTTTAATTTTTCACGAAGAATATGAAATTGATCATGTTCGGGTGGATGTATTAATTTAATTTTTTTGTCTTTTTTAATTATTTTAACACGATCATTGGGAGCTAATTCAAATTTAACCTCTCCATCAATTGCAAGCCGAGAGTTATCTATGTCTCTTGTTGAAACAACAACTTCAATAGAGCTTTTACCATCTATTACGATAGGGCGATTTGTAAGTGAGTGGGGACAAATTGGCACGAGTAGTAATGCATCAAGTGAAGGCTGAACAATGGGACCACCACCAGCAAGCGCATACGCCGTTGAACCTGTTGGTGATGAAATAATCATTCCATCGGAGCGATGAGTGTGAACGAAAGCACCATCAATATATGTTTTTAGTTCTAGCAGATGGGCAATATTCCATTTTTGAATAACAATATCATTTAATGCGTAATCTTCAAAAATAGATTCACTATCTCTAATTACTTGTCCCTCCAGAAGAAAGCGAACGTCCTCAACATAATTTCCGCTAAGTATGTCATCCATATTTTTTGAGATATTTTCTGTAGGTATATCTGCTAGAAAACCCACATGACCGAGGTTTACACCTAGTAGCGGCACATTGAAGTCACATAGAGCATGCGAAGCTTTCAACATAGTGCCATCCCCACCAATTGCTATAACAAGGTCACAATAATTTCCCAGTTCATTTGCATCAGTAATTTGGAAATGACATTTGTCCGTTAGCTCGGCACAAAATTTGTCTAAGATAATCTCATAATCCCTTGAATCGAAATAATTGACCAATTCATCCAGTGTGGTCTTAATGGCCTCAATATTAGAGGTTGCTATGAGCCCAATTTTTTTGAACATGATATTTATTTATTTACTCCATTTAATTTATCTGCCAAACATAGCATGCAAAGCACATACGACCAAATATCTCTTTAATACTAAACCTACTTTTTTCATAAATTACAATTAGTTATAATATTTTGCTTAAATACTTAGCCATTGCTGAATTTTCTGCAATTATCTGGCATAGTTTGGGAGTATTATGAGCTCAGAAAACAACTCTTCACAATTATCAGAAAGAAGTCTTTTTCTATTTAAGGCATTAGTTGAACATTTTATTCAAGATGGCGCTCCTGTTGGTTCTCGAACACTTTCTAAGGATTCAAAACTGAATTTAAGTCCAGCAACAATTCGTAATGTCATGGCCGATCTAGAAGAATTTGGCCTATTAGATTCTCCGCACACATCTGCGGGGCGTGTTCCTACGGCAAAAGGATACCGGTTATTTGTTGATAGTCTGCTTAGAGTTAATGATCTTAATTCAATTGAGGTTGAAAAAATTGCAAAGGAATTAGATCCTGAAAATGATTTTAAATCTCTAATGAAACGTACTTCGTCCATGCTATCGGATATTACTCAACTGGCTGGCGTTGTTATGTTGCCAAAAACAGATCAATCAAAACTACAGCACATTGAATTTGTTGCTTTATCAGGTAATAGGGTTTTAGTTATTTTGGTTGTTAATGATAGAGAGGTTCAGAATAGAATTATCAATACGAGCAGGGCGTATTCAGCTTCTGAACTACAAGAAGCTTCCAATTATCTAAATGAAATCTTCGCAGGCAAAGATCTCACATATGTTCGATCTAACATTTTAGATGAACTGGAAAAAACAAAGGAAAAACTTGATATGTCAATGCAAACAGCGATGGAAATGGCGCAATTAGCATTTGATTACGAAAAATCAAAAGTTGTTAATGAGGAACTATTATTCTCTGGCGAAACAAATTTAATGGATGTTGCTGAATTGTGCGAAGTGGATAAATTAAAGAAATTATTTAATACATTTAATCAAAAAAGAGACATTTTGCACCTACTTGAGCAAGCAATTAATGCAGATGGAATCCAGATCTTTATAGGTGAAGAATCTGGACATGAAGTTCTTGGTAACTGTAGTGTTGTCACATCACCATATGAAGTAGAAGGAAAGATTTTAGGCGTATTAGGTGTTATTGGGCCAACAAGAATGCATTATGAGCGTGTTATTCCTATTGTTGATGTTACAGCCAAAATGCTTGGTCTAGCCTTGAATCCCAATAATTAATCTCCATATTAGTTCCAAGCATCTTTAACTTGAGGATGCAGTTTCTATTGATTTAAAAAAAGAGGATGTTTATGTCAGATCAAAAAAATAACGGCTCTGAGAATGAAGTTGATAGCGAGAAAGAGCAATTAATCGATAATGAGAAAATATCAAACTGCAAAACTTCTGAAGAGATTGCAGACGAAAGTAGCGAGAAAATAGAAAAAAAGGATGAGAGTATTGATGATTTGCACGCAAAACTAACTATATTGCAGGATGAGTCTAAGTCGAATTTAGATAAAGCTGTTAGAGCTCAGGCGGAAATGGAAAATTTAAGAAAGCGAACAGTACGAGACATAGAAAACGCTCATAAATATGCATTAGAAAAATTTGTTCAAGAACTATTACCAGTTATTGATAGCCTTGAACTGGGTTTATCTGCCTCTGCTGAAGTTGAAAATGTAGATGATCTTCGAAAGGGTATGGATTTAACCTTAGAAATGATTAAGAAAGTAATGGAAAAATTTGGTATCGCAATTATTGAAGCTCAAGGTCAGAAGTTTAATCCAGAGTTACATGAAGCAGTTTCTACGCAAGAGGCTGGAGAATATAAGCCTGGAGAAGTGGTTGCGGTTATGCAAAAAGGGTACACCTTAAATGGTCGTTTAATCAGGCCTGCTATGGTTGTCGTAGCTAAGTAATTTCTCATAAGGGCTTGAAAAATCAATATGTAACCCATATTTAGGATAGAACAGAAATATTTAGTACACGTAATCAGCTAGTTAAGTTTTTTTGGAGAATGAAGAATGGCGAAAATGATCGGAATTGACCTTGGCACAACTAATTCATGTGTCGCTTTGCTTGAGGGTGGGAAGGCAAAAGTAATTGAAAATAGTGAAGGTGGAAGAACAACCCCATCTATAGTTGCATATGCAGACGACGATGAAATTCTTGTTGGACAATCAGCTAAAAGACAATCAGTTACAAACCCAGATAATACACTTTATGCTGTTAAACGATTAATTGGTCGTCGTTTTGATGAGGATGAAGTTCAAAAAGATATTAAGCTCGTTCCCTATAAGATTGTAAAAGCTGATAACGGCGATGCATGGGTCGAAGCAAAAGGTAAAAAAATGGCAGCACCTGAAGTTTCAGCTCGTGTTCTCATGAAAATGAAAAAAACAGCTGAGGATTATTTAGGCGAGGAAATTAAAGAAGCAGTAATCACAGTCCCTGCATATTTCAACGATTCGCAACGTCAGGCAACAAAGGATGCTGGACGCATTGCGGGTCTCGAAGTCAAACGTATTATTAATGAACCAACAGCAGCTGCATTAGCCTATGGAATGGATAAACAAACGGGTGATGCTAAGATCGCTGTTTATGATTTAGGTGGTGGTACTTTTGATGTTTCAATTATTGAGATTGCCGAAGTTGATGGCGAACATCAATTCGAAGTTTTATCGACTAATGGTGACACTTTTCTCGGGGGAGAAGATTTTGATTTAAGAATTATCGATTTTCTATGCGATGAATTTAAAAAAGAACAAGGTGTTGATCTACATAACGATCCTTTAGCGCTTCAACGTTTGAAGGAGTCTGCTGAAAAAGCAAAAATTGAATTATCTTCAAGCCAACAAACAGATATCAATCTACCTTATATAACCGCTGACTCTAGTGGGCCGAAACACCTTAATTTGAAATTAACTAGAGCAAAACTCGAATCTTTAGTTGAAGATCTTGTTGATCGCACAATTGGTCCTTGTGAAATTGCTTTAAAAGATGCGGGTCTATCAAATTCCGATATCACCGATGTAATTTTAGTTGGCGGACAAACACGAATGCCTATGGTTCAAACTAAAGTTCAGAATCTTTTTAATAAGGAACCAAGGAAAGATGTAAATCCAGATGAAGCTGTAGCAGTTGGTGCTGCGCTACAGGCAGGTGTTTTGGGTGGTGATGTAAAAGATATTTTGCTTTTGGATGTAACGCCTCTGTCTCTCGGCATTGAAACATTGGGCGGTGTTATGACCAAGTTAATTGATAAAAATACTACTATACCTACTAAGGCAAATCAGACTTTTTCAACTGCTGAAGATAATCAAACTGCAGTAACTGTGCATGTCATGCAAGGCGAGCGTGAAATGGCTGCCGGGAATAAATCTTTAGGCCGCTTCGATTTAACTGATATTCCAGCCGCACCACGTGGAGTTCCCCAAATTGAAGTTAATTTTGATATTGATGCTAATGGGATTCTTAATGTTTCAGCAAAAGATAAAGCAACTGGGAAGGAACAGTCAATCGTAATTAAGGCATCTAGCGGACTTTCTGACGATGAAATTGAAAATATGGTCAAAGATGCTGAAGCACATGCAGAGGAAGATAAAAAGGCAAAAGAGCTAGTTGAAACAAAAAATATGGCTGAACAAATGATTCATGCAACTAAAAAATCACTAAATGATTTAGCTGATAAAGTTGAAGATAAAGAAAAATCAGATATAGAAGCAGCAATTAGTGATTTAGAGGAGGCGCTAAAAGGAAATGACAAAGAAGCTATTTCAGAAAAAACGAATAAGCTGACGGAAGTCGCTGGTAAACTTGCTGAGCGTGCGTACGCTGAACAGCAAAATTCTACAAATGATGAATCAAATGCTAATTCTGATACTTCAGGTAATGATAACGCATCAGACAATGACGCTGTTGATGCGGAGTTCGAGGAAGTTAAAGACGAAAAGAATTAATCTTAAAACTATTTTTTAAAAAATAAGTTTAGGTTTTAAATGAAGACGATTAGATATGAAATTCATATCTAATCGTTGACTTGTGCTTGTTTTGGTAAATTTAATCAAGCAATTTATAGAGTATATATAGAATGGCAGATAAACCAGATTATTACGATATATTGGGTGTTTCTAGAGATGTTGATGAAGCAGGATTAAAAAAAGCTTATCGTCGTTATGCCATGAAATATCATCCTGATCGTAATCAAGGGGATAGTAAAGCTGAAGAAAAATTTAAAGAAGTAAAAGAAGCTTATGATGTTCTATCCGATAGTCAGAAACGTGCCGCTTATGATCAATTTGGGCATGCTGGTGTTGATACTAGTGCTGGCGGTGCTGGTGGATTTTCAGGTGCTGGTTTCGGCGATATTTTTGGCGATGTTTTTGGCGATATTTTTGGAGGCGGACAGAGTTCCCGTACCCAGCGTGGTGTCGATTTACGCTACAACCTAGAATTATCGCTTGAACAAGCGGTTTCTGGGGCAACTGTTAAAATACGTGTGCCGAAAATGATTGCATGTGAAGTCTGTGATGGTTCTGGCGCAAAACGCGGAAGTACTCCAGTAGATTGTTCTACATGTGGAGGCGTTGGTCAGGTTAGAATGCAGCAGGGTTTTTTTTCAGTTCAGCAAACATGTCCGCAATGCCGCGGCGCAGGAAAAATAATAACAAACCCATGTTCGACATGTCGTGGTCAAGGACGTGTCAAAGATACAAAAACAATCTCTGTGAAAGTACCGGAGGGTGTTGATAATGGTGATCGCATAAGATTAACAAGTGAAGGAGAGGCAGCTGAATTTGGTGGACCTTCAGGCGATCTTTATGTTCATATTGTTGTTAAGGATCATCCAATATTTGCACGTGAAGATACCGATCTTTATTGTGAGGTACCCATAAGTTTTACGACAGCAACGCTAGGCGGTGAACTCGAAGTACCGACTCTAGATGGCAAAGTTAAATTAAAGATTCCACTCGAAACGCAAAGCGGAAAACTATTTCGCCTTAGATCTAAGGGTGTTCGGTCTGTAAGAAACTCCTCAAAAGGAGATTTGCTTTGCCGTGTTGTTGTTGAAACACCGGTAAAACTCAATACTAAACAGAAAGAAATCCTCAAAGAGTTTGAAAAATCTATCAATGCTCAGGGAAGCAAAAATAGCCCGCAGGCACGTTCATGGATGGATGGAGTGAAAAAGTTTTTTGATTCAATGGCGGGTTAATTTTTACCTCGTTTTCATCCCAGTAGAATGTATAATTTTAGTTCCAATATAATAATATAGGCGAATTCAAACATGACCATCAAAATTGGGATATGTGGTGCAGCTGGGAGAATGGGCAAAACAATTCTCGAGGTTTGCAAGAATATAAAAGATGTGAAAATCTGCGCGGCAATAGAACACCCAGATTCTCCTTATATTGGACATGATGCCGGTGAAGTGGCCGGTATAGGTAATTTAGGCGTACAAATTACTGATAGTATCTCAAGCTCTTCAAACAAAGTTGATGTTTTCATCGATTTCACACTAGCAGATTCTGTTATTCAAAATATTAATGAATGTGAGTCACTAGGTTGCAGCATGGTAATCGGAACAACTGGTTTAAATGATGAAGCAAAGGCACGCATACAATCTGCCGCAAAAAATATTTCAATAGTTTTTGCACCCAATATGAGTATTGGCGTGAATCTTTGTTTTAGATTGCTCGAAGTAGCTGCCAGTACAATCGGAAAAGATGCCGATGTTGAAATTGTAGAGGCACATCACCGAGACAAAAAAGATGCTCCATCAGGAACTGCAATACGAATGGGTGAAATTATTGCGAGCACAACAGATAGAGATCTTAAAGATTGCGCAATTTACGGTAGAGAAGGAACATCCGAATCAAGAGATAAGAACAGCATCGGGTTTGAAACTATACGCGCAGGAGATATTATTGGTGATCATACAGTAATATTTGCGACAACAGGCGAACGTATCGAAATTAGTCATAAAGCTACATCTAGAAAGAATTTCGCGAATGGAGCTGTGAGAGCGGCTTTATGGTTGGCAGACAAAGATAAAGGATTGTTTGATATGCAAGATGTAATAAGCCTTAAATAATATTATAGAGTTGTTATATTTTTCTAGAAACTTTTTTTTGTGAAAGATGCGAGGTATATGGAATTACAAGCATAGCATCTCCTCTTAAGTGTTGATTTTTAATTCTTTGCCAGTATTTAGCTGTGAGTAAATCTTTATGATACTTTAAAAATTCTCTTTTTAATTCATCATTCATTGCAAGGAATCGGATAAACTCTTCAGGAAAAATATCATTTTCACCAACGTAGTACCAAGTTTCAGCTTGCATCTCATCTTCAATAGATTTTGACTCTGGAATTTCTCGAAAATTACAATCTGAAACTAGTGATACTTCATCGTAATCATAGAATATAACTCTATTATGCTGTGTAACACCAAAATTTTTGAGAAGCAAATCGCCAGGGAAAATATTAGTTTTTGCTAAATCTTTTATAGCTTCTCCATAATCAATAATAGATCTAGTTGCATCCTCAAAAGAACATTCATCAATAAATAGATTTAATGGTCTTACTCTCCTTTCAACGTATACTCGTTTGAGAATAAGATTATTATCTTCTTTTCTGATGCTATCGGAGGCATTTTGTATTAATTCATTGGTTAATTCGTCTGAAAATCTATCGATAGGAAATTTTAAATTTATAAATTCCTGAGTATCGATAAGTCTGCCAGCACGGTCATGTTTCGAAACAAGTTTATATTTATCAATCACGTCTTTTCTAGATATTGTTTTTGGCGGTCCAAACGAGTCCCTTATTACCTTAAATACAAGGTTGTATGATGGTAATGTGAAAACTATCATAACTAGTCCAGTCTCACCTTCAGCATGAACAAATTTATCTTCTGTCTTACTTAGATGCTGTGTAAAGGTTCTATGACGCTCAGTTTTACCCTGACGCAGTCTTCCCAGTACAGTGTATAATTCATCAATTGGTTTTTTAGGAAGCATAGATTTAAGAAAATGTACGGTGCCAATTACCGAATTTGGATCTGCGAAATAGTATGAGCGCGTATATCCAAATATTAGACTTACCTCTCGTTCCTCAAGAAAAATAGCATCTACAGAAATACCTCGATTTTCATTTTTAAATGCAATAACTATTGGCGCTTCTCCTTCACTAAGTATTAGTTTGCCAACTAAATATGCTCGCGCAGCTTGATAGAAAAAAGAATCTATAAATTCAAATCTTAAATATTCAACATTTTTTGAAAAATTTTCATTTGTGAATGCTTTAATTTTTCTAGATATTCGTGTTGCGTTAAGATTAATATCATCGTATGGAACTCTAAACGAAAAGTCATCGAGTATTGTTTCGAATATACGTTTAAGCGATACCCAATAAGGATATCGTCTTATGTTAAGAGTCATAATTAATTGAAGATCGTTCGATGTGCCCGATGGTATGAATTCTAAATCAGGATCAAGACCCTCGGTTCCAAAAATTCGACGCGTTGTAGAATTAAAAAACGTTTTAATAAAATCATTATCAGGAACTTGATTAAGGCGGTCAGCAAAATAACTTCTTATCTCTCGCCATAATATTTTATTCGTCAAATGCGAACCCAATGTTCTGCGTAGTGTTAATGCAATTCGTCGTACTGATTTTTCATACAAATCAACCCGATCAACGATATCGTTTTGATGTCCTTTCCAATCCTTTTGTTCAAATCGTGTCCTAGCACGGCGGGTTATACGATGGAAATAATTGTTATAGCGAATGAAACCATCATAGATAATCTGCGAGCATTCCGAAATAAGTTCTTTTTCAGACATTGTCAATATTGATACAATAAGATTCAGAGATTCGAAATAATTTCGTCAGCAAATTCACTACATTTAATTTCTTTTGCATTATTCATCAATCTTGCAAAATCATATGTTACAGTTTTATTTGCAATCGTTTTATCCATTGCCTTAATAATATTATCAGCTGCTTCTGTCCACCCCAAATAACGGAGCATCATTTCTCCTGATAGTAATAATGACCCTGGATTTACTTTATCTTGATTTGCATATTTTGGCGCTGTTCCATGAGTTGCTTCAAAAATTGCATGTCCTGTTTCATAATTTATATTACCACCTGGCGCTATTCCTATGCCTCCTACTTGGGCAGCTAATGCATCAGAAAGATAATCACCATTTAAATTCATTGTCGCAATTACATCAAACTCTTCTGGTCGAGTTAACACTTGCTGCAGCGTAATGTCAGCTATGGAATCTTTAATTAATACTTTACCATCTTTTTTTGCTTGCTCCATTTCAGCATTAGCTTTTTCTTGACCTTTTTTAGCACATGTTTTTTCCCACATATCCCAACTATAAGTCATATTTTTAAATTCAGTTTCAGCAAGTTTGTAACCCCAGTTTCGAAAAGCTCCTTCTGTAAACTTCATAATGTTACCTTTGTGAACAAATGTAATACTTTTCTGTTTATTTTGTATGGCATAGTTTAATGCTGCCCGGGTCAGTCTGTTTGTTCCCTCAGATGAAATAGGTTTAATGCCAATACCTGATGTTTTTGGGAATCTGATTTTTTTGTAATAATTAGGAAATTCCTTTTTTAAAAGAGCTAGAAATTTTTCATTATTTTCAGTTCCTTGCTCAAATTCAATACCAGCATAAATATCTTCGGTATTTTCTCTAAAGATGACCATATTTATTAACTCAGGATTTTTTACGGGGGATGGCACACCCTCAAACCAACGTACTGGTCTTAGACATACATAGAGATCTAAAATTTGTCTTAATGCTACGTTGAGAGAACGAATGCCACCACCAATTGGTGTAGTCAAAGGACCTTTAATTGCAACAAGAAATTTATTACACATATCAATTGTTTCATCAGGCAACCAACTTCCAGTTAATTTGTTAGCTTTTTCACCAGCAAAAACCTCTACCCATTTAATTTCTTTTTCACCTTCGTAGGTTTTTTTTATAGCGGCATCAATTATTCTTTTCGACGCGCGCCAGACATCTGGCCCTATACCATCTCCCTCTATGAAGGGTATTATTGGTTTATTAGGAACCACCAGCTTTCCATTTTCTATGGAGATAATTTCACCATCTTCAGGTATTTTTTCTTCTTGACTCAACGCAGTCTCCTTGTTCGTTAATGTCGCTATTATAGTGTATTTAATGCTATATCCGTGATTATTCCCAAGATTTATTACAATCAAACTTCATCAAATAATTGACAATAGGGTAGATATTGACTATTTTTGTCAAATGCGCCGATT
>CAJWRJ010000027.1 GCA_913046215.1 uncultured Legionellales bacterium
TCTGACATATCATAAGCATGGGCTATTTCTGTAATTACGTGTCCATTTTTATATGGAAGCACAAAAACTCCAAGGCCTTGATTAAAATGGTATCTTAATGCTACTCCAGCTTTTTTATTCTTTTGATATGCAAATGTAGTAAATCTATATAAACGTGAATAACGGCGAAATTTCGAACTATTTTTATATCGTATATACACATATGAATTATTTTCTAGACCATAAAAGTATAATCGTAGATCGCCAAAATAATAATCACTAGTTCTATTTAAGCGATAATATCCTGAAATACCTTTGTCTTGAGATACTTGAACTATCCCAGCTCGTATATATTGTTTCCAATTAACTGAATCCACTTGAGTGCTTTCACTAAAAACAATATTACTTAATAAAAATAAAGTAATAATTACTTTCTTATAACTCATTTTAATTACTGTTTAATCTTTTTGCCGCTATGCATTAGCCCTATTGCCAATGTTGTAAAAAGTATCGTCATAATTAATGCCATAATTACACTAGTTAATGGTGAGGTATCAGCGATGCCAAGCGTTGTAAAACGAATACCATTTATCATATAATATATAGGATTAAATAAACTTATAGTTTGAGCCCAGCCTGGCAACATATTGATCGAATAGAATACCCCACCTAAAAAACTTAATGGTGTTAAAAAAAAGTTTTGCATCATGGCAAGCTGGTCCCATGAGTCTGATAGTTGCCCAAGAACTAGACCCATGCTTGCAAAAGCCCAAGAAACCATAACAATAAAACATACTGTTGATATTGGTGAATGAACAGGCATATCTATTAATACAATTCCTAAAATCATTACTAATACACCATTTACAGTTCCGCGAACAGTTCCTCCAATAATATACGCAATAGATATTTCCATTGCTGATAATGGGGCAGTTAATATATCTGGTAATTGTTGTAGTAGTTTCATTTGTAACATTGATGAAGATGTATTTGCAGTTGCATTTGTTAAAGTATTCATCATTAATAACCCTGGAAGAATAAATAAAGTATAGGGTACTCCATTAATTTCATCAATACGGCGTTCAAGTGTAAACCCAAAAACAACTATATATAACCCAGATGAGATTAATCCAGGAAGTACTGTTTGACGATAAACTGAAAAAAAACGACCAACTTCGCGTCGTATTAAAGTCCATAAACCTACCCAGTTAACTTTTACCATTAACTTATTCTTTCGCCAGTAAGATCAAGAAAAACATCTTCAAGAGATGCTTTATCAACATTAATATTTTGAATATGACAATCATTTTTTGTCAATATTTTAATTATAGTGGCCATATCTTTCTCAGGGTCTAATACAGAAAAATGCAACCTCCCTTCATCATATGTAAATGTAAAATTATCCAATAAATTTTTCATTTTATCATCCCATCCAGTTACATGGATGGTTAAGCCTGATTGACCTAATTGTTTAGTAAGCTCAATTGGAGATCCATCTTTAATTATTTTTCCCTTATTAATTATGGCAACACGCTCACATAATAATTCTGCTTCTTCAATATAGTGAGTTGTGAGAAGTATAGTTTTACCATTACTATGTAGCTTACGTAAATAATCCCATAATTCATGTCTTAACTCAACGTCTACGCCAGCCGTTGGTTCATCAAGAATAATTATATCTGGATCATGCACAAGTGCTTTTGCGAGCTGATAGCGACGTTTCATTCCGCCAGAGAGCTGTCTTAGCCTAGTACCTCTTTTTTCCTCAAGTCCTAACTTTTTTATGATTTTATCTACGCGATTCTTTGCTTGTTTAATTGGTAGCCCATAATAACCAGCATGAAATAATAATAATCTTTCAACTGGGAAAAACCAATCTATTGATAGTTCTTGTGCTGCAATGCCAACTTTTGATCGTGTAAAACGATAATCTTTTACCGTATCTTTACCAAATATTTCCGTTATTCCTTCTTGTCTTATTACTAAACCAGTGAGAATATTTATTGTTGTTGTTTTCCCAGCACCATTTGGTCCTAACAGGCCCAAAAATTCACCTTGTTTAATAGTTAAATCAACACCATCAAGCGCCTGTACTTTACCAAAGGATTTTTTTAATCCACGTATTTCTACCGCTGGAGTTTTCAACTTTCTATATCAAACCCAACTTGCAAATCAAAAGGGTTTGGGAAGTCAAAACCCTCTACGTTAGGAAAGTGCACTATTGATGTAATAAATGGCCAAGCGATTAATACAGTAGCAGTAACGGTTTCCATAGTTACCTTAGAATCTTTATTATTTGGATCATCCATTCGAGGAATTTGAAAGTTTGGATGCTCAATCCAAATTCCATTTTCATCGTATCCTGCTATCCTTGCATAAATTTTATTTTTTTGTATTCCCATTTCTTTCAAGCTTTCAACCTCTTGAAGAACTAGTAGGACAACATCACCTACAATTGATTCAATCTTCATCATAATAATTTTTCCTTTATTTTTATGAATGATATATATTAATCACAATAATCCTAAATCCTAGGCTATCAATTTTTCGAATTCGCCCTCATTAATAATTTTTATACCTAATTGTTTAGCTTTGCCAAGTTTTGAACCAGACCCTGGCCCAGCAACCAGATAATCTGTATTTTTACTTATTGAGTTACTCGCTCGAGCCCCAAGTTTTTCTACTATTTTTTTTGCCTCTGCTCTTGTAAATATTTTTAATGATCCGGTAAAAACAAATGTTTTTCCAAGCAGAGTTTGTATAGCTGTTTCATAATTTTTCTTAAACTTTACACCTAAAGAAAAACATTCATTTGCAATCTTTTTATTTGATTCATCATTCCAAAATCCAATAATTGAATCTGCGACAATTGGGCCAACCTCTTCAATAGACTCTAAATCTTCAAATGAACATTTGATGAATACTTCCAAATCACTGTTAAAAGCTTTTTCTAATAGTTTTGATGTATGTTCACCAACATGTCTTATTCCAAGTCCATATATAAACCGTGAAAATGTAGTTTGTTTACATTTGCTAATCGATTCAATAATATTATCAGCAGATTTATTGCCCATTCGTTCAAGATTTGCTAATTGATCTTTATTTATTCGAAATAAATCATCTACTGTTTTAATAATTTGTTCATTTACTAATTGATCAATTAATTTTTCCCCAAGACCATCTATATCTAATGCGTTTTTGGAAACAAAATGTTTTATGTTCCCTTTAATTTTTGCTGGACAAGAATAATTCAGACACCGGTAAACCACTTCATTCTCTGGTCTATTTAATTCGCTATCACATTCAGGGCAATAAGCTGGTAAATGGTAGGCTTTAGTATTATCTGTGCGTTTTTCTTGAATTACTTTTACTACTTTTGGAATTACATCACCAGAGCGCTCAATTATTACTGTGTCTCCAATTCGAATATCTTTTCGATTTATTTCATCTTGATTATGTAGAGTTGCATTTGTTACTGTAACTCCACCAACCTCTACCGGTTCGAGCCTTGCCACCGGCGTTACTGCGCCCGTCCTGCCAACGGAGGCAAAAATATCATTAATAATTGTAGTAACCTGCTGTGCTTTAAATTTTCCAGCAATAGCCCAACGTGGACTTCTACTTCTTACTCCAAGCTCGTTACGAATAGATAAAGAATTAACTTTTATAACTGAACCATCAATTTCATATGGGAATTGATTTCTTTTGATTTCTAATTTTTTATGAAAATCAATCGCTTTATCAATCCCTTTAACAATTTTTACTTCAGGATTTACAGGAATACCACAACTTTTTAAAAACTCTAAAAATTCTAAATGGGTTTTAAAATCAATTCCATCTACCAAACCTGACTGATAGCAATAAATTGATAAAGCGCGGTTTGCAGTAACTTTTGGATCAAGTTGTCTTAAGCTTCCGGCAGCAGCGTTTCGCGGATTAGCAAAAGGCTGTTCATTAGATTGTAATCGTTTAGTGTTTAAGTCTTGAAAATCATTTTTTCTAATAAACACCTCGCCTCTTACTTCAAGCAATCTGGGGGAAGAAGTGCTATCATCCCTTAATTTTAAAGGTATAGCTTTAATTGTCTTTAGGTTAGATGTGATATCTTCACCTATATTTCCATCTCCTCGCGTAGAACCATTAACAAATATTCCATTCTCATAAATTAATTCAACAGCGAGCCCATCTAGCTTAGGCTCAATAACATATTCTAGTTCATCATCAGTTTTTAATTTTTTTTTGAGTCGCTTATCAAATGCTTTTAATTCATTTGTATCCATAGCATTTGCTAGTGACATCATAGTAATACGATGTGTAACAGTCCCAAAGCTTTCAATTGGCTTTGCACCAATTCTTTGTGTGGGAGACTCTGGAATTACAAATTCAGGATTTTGTTTTTCTAACGATTCGAGCTCTAAAAATAACTTATCATATTCACCATCAGATATTATTGGATTATCTAAAACATAATATTGATAATTATGTTCATTTATTTTTTCTCTAATAGATTTAATTTTTTCAGAAATATTCATTATTGTAATGATTTTAACCTCATCTCATAATATTCAATTGCATCAACAAGGGGTTGATAATATGGTTTGATTTTTCCAGGGTTGGACAGAGGAACCGCATGCATGGAATCATCTGTTTGTTTAACTACAAAAAAATATGAAAGTGAATTTCCTTTTTGTTTACCCGGGTCAAATTTGAAAGTAAAAGATCCTTTTTGTTTATTAAGCTCAATTTCTTGAAACATGCTCATTTCATTTGTTTTATAAAAAATACTAACTGTCTTAATACTATCATCAGGTATTGTTACAAATAATTGTAATAGCGTTGGTCGATCATCAAACATTACTTTTGGAGGTTTGTGTAATAATAGTGGAATCTTTTGCTGGTAAGAAGAATCTGGAATTTCTGAAGAAAAACCATTTGAATTCGTGATGAAAAATAAGATAACAAAAAAAAGTTTCAGAAAGTAATTAGCACCATCCCCCGCGTGAATATTCATAAGTATTAAAACTCTTTAAAGTGGATGCATTCTTTATACCAGCTTTGATACTCCCCTTTTTGATGGACCCAGAAGTCAATACTACATTTAGCTTTCCCAATACAAATTTGGGGAGGATTCCGATGATTATCATTATGCATTACCACAATTAATTGCTTTATAGGTTTTTTTGCATATTGGCCCATATTGGTTAATGCAGAGTACGCAAACCCTAAATCATCATTAACTCTGTTCCGATCAACTTGTATATCAATTTGGTATACCCTTCCTTGTCTAGTCTTATAAATGTTGACGCCTAATAGTTCAGGAGAAGTATGGTTTCTTTTAAAATAATGAGGGGTCATAGCAATAATTTGATTATCGCTAAATTTAGGTTTTGTAGCAAATAAAAAAGGGGTAATTAAGCTAATAATAATAAATATTTTTAATTTCATCGCTTGAATTTAATGAAGAAAAACGCAATGATTAAGACTAAGCCTAACAAAATAATTATCCCAATCTGAATACGTTTTTTTGAATAAATAATTGATTCAGCGTGCAATATGTAATCGTCATTTAAAAATTCTTTTAAACCAAATGTCCACATTAAAGTGTCACCTGAAATTGAATCAGCATTTGTAGTTATAACTACTCCTGGTAAAAATATATGAAATTTAAATTGATCATCACGCAATTGACCCGTGATGTGCATTTCTTTTGAATAAAGATCGACTAACTCCTGAAAAGCTAATTCATAAGTTGAAGGAAGTTCATCTAAAAATGGGTTCAATATATCACGAACGAACAATCCTGAAGAATCCTCTATAGAATATAATTCAGTAAAATTTTTTCTATCTACATATCCTCGTATATAGTTTTCCATTCTGTCTGCAAGGAGGGAGTTAATCATTGTAGTAGAATCTTTTTGTAAATCATATACTGCTGTAGATCCGATATAATACAAGGCTTCACTAATCCATTCAGTAGTGTCATTATCAATACTGCTCATGCTATTACCAAATTTTGGATATTTCCGAAACACTTCACGACCTTTAAAAAACTGTGAAACAAAATAATGAGTTCCAAAAAACCCTTTTTCAAATCGCACATCTATAGGATGGGCAACTTCAACTAAAGAACTGTGCCCGGATGAAAAAGCCGTTGGTCCATACAGCAAACCTGATGTATTCATTACCCAAGTTTTTTCATCATCAGTAATCTCCGTTTCTATACTGGTAACCCATGGATCGCCAAATGGGTGAGGAAAATCTTCATTAAAAACGT
This sequence comes from uncultured Legionellales bacterium, assembly GCA_913046215.1. Lineage (GTDB taxonomy): Bacteria > Pseudomonadota > Gammaproteobacteria > Eutrophobiales > Eutrophobiaceae > UBA11869. Next base: position 6,254 of record CAJWRJ010000027.1, read on the forward strand.
CTGTAGAGTCACCTCGGCTAACAAAATCCATTAAGTATCTTCCATCAGGAAAGACGCGAATTGTTATCAAATGTTCGACGCAGCTTGGTGCAAATAAACATACGAATAGAATGATCAGTACAGTTCTTAAGCTCATGACTTAAAATACAATTTTACAAATTGAATGTAAATGGAATAAAAAAAGGGGCAATATTATTGCCCCTTAAACCAAAATAATATTTAACTAAAATGTCATACGTAATGAATTTTGTAATGTGCGAATTATTAGCAATGCATCTGCACCATCAATATTGCCTGCTGGATTAAATTTACCAGTCATTACATCTGATTGCATAATTCCTCTTTCGCTACATAAGGCCATTGCGTTGTATGCTGGGTGACTACTTGGCACATCACTAAACCGAGAAGGGCTTTCACCAAAATAGCGCACTTCTAAACTATTGTCTCGTGTAGCAACTACAAGTAAGCGCTGTACTGCCATGGCATATTCTGCACGAGTAATTGTTTCATCGGGATAAAAACGTCCATCAGGCCCCACTTCTAAAATCCCGTATTGAATTACTTCACTAATCCAAGATGAAGCCCAGTGCCCGCCTGCATCAGATGGAGTTCTTGATCGGGAAGTTGTGTTCATTTGACCAGGAGTTTGAAATCCGCCGCTTTGCGCTGGAAGTTTTTCCATAAGTTCACTTATCTTTAATTCTTCAGCAAATATAACGGATAAATCCGCGCGGTTGATTTGTTCTTGCAATGCAATCTTTTTCCCTGCTTCAGTCCCTGGCATAGCCCGTACAATTTTTTGAGAACGCTTCCACTGAGTATCTGCTCTTCCTGCGTAATCACCTTTCATTTCCACCACTCTTCTGAAATATGATTCTGCATCGCTAAAATTGTATTTATATAAGTTAGCTAAGCCATAATAATACAAGGACCCTTCATGTTGTTTATCTCGTTTTAATGCTTTATCAAGAATGTTTGTAGCTTTTTTAAACCATTTTTTATCATCATTACGCATCACGATCCAACCACGCGCACAGATTGCAAGTACATCCGGATCTTTTGAACCTTTATCTACGGCTTTACCAATATTTTTTTTGGCTGCTTTTATATTTCCTAAATGCGCATTTGCCAAACCTAATCCAGCATAAGCAGGAACAAACTTTTTATCTAAATCAAGGGCTCTTTGAAAAGAATTCAAAGCCGCATCATAGTTACCCGTATCCACAGAGCGCATCCCAGAACGAAAATGATATTCTGGAGTATCCACATCGCTTTGTGGCTTTGTTGCACATCCTGCAATCAGTAATATTGCAGAAACTAAAAATATTCTTAAAGATAAATGTTTCATAAACAATCCTCGCTATTGATTATACACTGTGAATATAGGGTGAAATATTTTGAAAATAAATGGCTTGAACATTAAAATTTGATTTAAATCACAATAACAGGTTTCTTGTTGGTTAATGAAATAATATTAAATAATTTAGAATATTATTGTTTGTGGTTATAGATTTACGCTTTTAGCGAGGTAAAACAACAGGGTAAAATAAATGAAGAGATATTTTTCTATTATATTAGTATTGTTTTTGGCCACCGAGTCTTTGCTCTCTCAGTCGCAAACCGCAAAAGGGGTTGGCTATGGATTAACGAAAGATGCTGCAATTGAGCAGGCAAAGCGTGATGCCGTAGAGAATGGATTAGGTGCTTACATAAGTTCTGAAACGGTTGTAACAGCCACTTCTTTAAGTGACAATATTTATTCAAAAGCTCAAGGGTTTGTAAAAAAGTTTGATATAGTTAATGAGAAAAAAGATCCAGATGGTAATTGGGAGATTACGATATCTGCTGAGGTGACGCAAATGCTTGATCAAGTAATGCAAGATGAGGCAGCTCTTCAAACACTTTTAAACTCAATGAATCGCCCAAGGATTATTTTTCTGCTTCGTGAAGAAAATTTAATTGATAACACACCAACAGACTTTGCGGAAACAAAACTTCTTAGCATGTTTTATGATAAAGGATTTGACGTTGTTGATCGACAGCTAGTCCAAGCATTAAAAGGAAAGCCAGATTTTGATCAAGCGCTGGAAGGCAACGTAGCAGCTGCAGCAAAAGTTGCAGGTATGCTAGGAGCAGAGGTTATTGTCATTGGAACAGCAAAAATTTCTTCCGGTGGTGAATTTTATGGAATGACTTCAGGTCAAGCAGATTTAAATGGAAAAATTGTCCGCGCTGATACAGGAGAAATTTTAGCAGTAGTGCCAAGTGCGCACGGGAAAAAACCTCATATTTCTCCTTCAACAGCTGGGGTGAATGCTGTAAATGACGCTGCCCAAAAAATGGGAGAGGATATTATACGTCAAGTAATCCAAAAATGGAGCACCCAGCAGTCCAACTTTGTTAAAGTATTTATTGTATTAAAGAATGCAGACTTTGGTTCCTATATGATGTTTCAATCATTTTTACAGGCCCAAACCGTATCTGGAATACGAAATGCATATTCAAAAAGTTTAAATGATGGGGTCGCGGAATACGAAGTGGAATTTGAAGGAAAGGCTATGGACTTAGCAATGGGGTTAAGTCAGACAACGCCAGATGGATTAAATTTTAAAGTTACTGGTATGACTGGTAATCGAATCACAGCAGAAATTGTTCAATAATTTAAGGAGTGTCCTAATGAAACAGATTACATATGTAGCAATTCTAATAAGCAGTCTTCTAATAGGCCAAGATAGCTTTGTTGGAGAAACGTTTGATCGCGGATCCATAGATTATAATGGGAGAAAAGTGCAAGCAACAGGAATTGGTTACATTCCTCAAAATGTAATCAATGCTGGTCAAGCACGCCGAGCTGCGCTCCGGATTGCGAAGCAGGATGCTTTGCGTCAATTAGTAGAAATTGTAAACGGTGTCACGCTTACAAGTGAAACCACTATGAGCGGAGCTATGTTTGATGATGTGATTAAAACACAAGTTCAAGGTGTAATTCGTGGAGCATTCCAAGTTGGAGATCCAAAATATCTAAGTGATACATCTATTGAAGTTGTATATGAAGTTCCCATGGCAGGTATATCAGAGGTTATGATACCACCTACTGGATTTCTTGATCCATTCGCACCCACAGCAGCCGCTCCAACAGATGCTGCAGCTGCCGACGCTCCAACAACGGGCGCCATTACGGGATTGATTATTGATTGTACAGGCCTTGGAATTCGGCCTGCAATGTCCCCTCAAATATTGGATCAAAATGGCGGCATAGTATATGGGCCATCAAACTATACACGTGAATATGCTGTTAAAAATGGAGTTGCTGGGTACGCAAAAGGCCTAGATGCGGGCAAAGCAGATGATCGAGTAAAAGGGAATCCACTTGTCATAAAAGCAGTAGCCGTATCTGGGAGCAATAACGTAGATGTTGTTATTGGCAATTCAGATATCATGCGTATACGATCAGCAAACAGTTCCTATGGAATTTTAAAAGATTGTAGAGTATTAATAGTACTTTGATTAATAAACCAATGGAGAAATTAATGACTTACAAATCCTCAATGACGATACCAGCACATTACGTATTCTTGTTTGTGCTATTCATTTCTATGCCTCTTGTTGCGCAAGAAGAAGTGAAGAAAGAAGATGAATCAGAAGTAGCAGTAGTTCCAGATGCCGATGGGATAGAAGACCCAGGGTTAAAAGCTGGCAATGTTGCACCATCCTGGGCGCTTATGTATGCCCCTGCCAAGTTTGAATTTTTGAAAAACTGGACTGTAGAGCGTGGTGCAAGACTTCGAAAAAGCACTACTCAGCCGTATAGGCATGTTGTGGTAGTTAGTTTTTTTGCAACCTGGTGTAAGCCTTGTATGAAAGAATTACCTTTATTACAGAACTTATATGAAAAGTTTGATGGACAGCGCGTTAAGTGGTTTCTTGTAGATATTACAGAGGCAACTCGTACGAGTCCTGGGTATGAAGATTCACCAAAGGCCGCACCATTTTTAGCAAAAAAGGGAATTACCATGCAAATATTGAATGATAATCGTGGTGTTGCCAAACAGAGATACGGAGCGAAGACTCTTCCTAGACTCTATGTAATCGATAAGTTTCAAACGATTCGGTTAGCTAAAAAAGGATTTCATGAAGGGGAAGACTTCGAAGGAGAAGTTGGCGCTATGGTAGAAAAATTATTAGCTGAGGCAGATGAATAATTGAATATGTGTTCCAGCGCACTGTATATTTGTCATTCATGCTATAACTTGTGGAGGTTTTCGTGAAAAATTCTCTTATATATTTACTATTGGCTTGTTTCACAATTTCTACTGTATGGGCTCAGGACACCCGCCCTACAGTGGCGATTTTGGATTTTGAAGGTCAAGGGATTAGCGTTCAGGAGGTACAAACTCTTACCGAACGCATGCGCTCAGAAATTGGGACTACCAACGCTGTACGTTTAATCGAGCGAAAAGCAATTGAGAGCATAATGGCAGAACAGGGCCTTGCGCAATCAGGGTGTGTTTCCGATGAATGTGCTGCAGAAGTAGGGCAATTATTAGGAGTGCAGTTTATGGTAAGCGGTACGATTGGCAAGCTAGGAGATTCATTTACAATTGACGTAAAAATGTTTTCAGTTGAAACTGGTGCTACGGAGAGATCTGTAAACGCTACACATGAAGGTGATATCGCTGGGCTGCTAACCGAAATGCAGATTTTAGCCTGGGAGATTGTGGGGCTACAGCCGCCAGGGAGATTAAAATTAAAACGTGGTGGAGGACAAAATAAATCAACCGTTGCTATTTTAGATTTTGAAGGACGTGGAATTTCACTTATGGAAGCGCAAACATTAACCGATCGATTTACAACTGCTATGAGCAAAACAGATCGCGTGCAAATGGTAGAGCGCGGTGTCATGTCTGAAGTACTAGAAGAGCAAGGAATGGTTGGAGCAGAGTGTAGTAGCCAGGAATGTGCAGCAGAGGTTGGAGCGATGCTTGGTGTAGAGTTTATGGTGAATGGCGCAATTGGTAAGCTTGGAGATGCCTACACCATTGATATAAAAATGTTTAGCGTTGCTACTGGCGCAGCAGAAAATATGCAGAGTGTTACCTATGAAGGTAAAGTAGAGGGCATGATTGTAGAAATTGAGATTTTAGCTTGGACGATTCTTGGATTAGACGCTCCAAAAGATTTAATTAAAAAACGACGTAAATATGCAGGCGGTGATGTGGCTGATTCAGGCGGCGGCGGAATAAGTATTAGTTTGCCTCTTTTAGGCGGACTTGGCTTAGCAGCGGCAGCAGCGTTTGTGCTTTCACAGCCAGAGGCGGCGTCAGCTCTTCCGGAGCCTCCAGCGTTACCTGAGTAAATTTTTTTATGAAAAGAATACACACACTATATATAGTATTATTTGTTTTCTTATTGGCGATTCCACAGCGGTTAGTATCTCAATCGCTTAATTTTGATGGAGATCAGGATTATGTGAATGTGAATACGGTTGCAGGTGAAATGTCTGGAGCGACTGATTGGTCAGTTTCATTTTGGGTGAAGCCCAACCTTGCCAGCTTCCCTGAAACTGATAGCTATATAGTAGGAGTAAATTCAAGCAGTGGTGCTAATCGTGTTATGATTGGCCTTAAGAAGACCACTGGTTATGTGGTTGTTTATGATGGTGGCAATGAAGCTATTGAGATTACGGGCTCAACAGCAGCTACGAATGCAGCCTGGAATCATATTGTGTATACTGAGGTTTCTGGAACGGGTACAATATATTTAAATGGTGTATCTCAAGGAACTCATACCGCAAGTTATTATTTTTCAAGTACCGACAAATGGACGCTTGGAGGCGAATATGACTACGCAAATATCACAAATGAATACCATGGCCTGCTGGATGAGGTAGCAGTTTGGAAAGATGATCTTACTGCTGCGGAAGTAACAGCTCTGTATAATTCAGGTGCACCGCTATCTGCAGGCGTGAATTCCGGAAACTATAATTCTTCAAATGATTTAAAGGGATACTGGCTCATGAATGAAGGGTCTGGATCTACCATTGCAGACGTAACCTCCAATAGTAATTCTGGTACAATAACAGGTGCAACTTGGAGCACGGAAACTCCTGTGGTTGATCTAGAGCCAGACTATCGATGGACTACCAGTGATAGTTCTGGTGGGCCAGCCTATGAATGGGTTGATATTTCTTCTACTGGGACCACGATTTCTATGTCAGGTGACGATCAGAATACAGGACCACATCCAATTGGGTTTACTTTTCCCTATTATGGAGAAAACTATACCACGTTTCGTATTAGCACGAATGGGTTTATCAGTTTTACAAGTTCTGTCTCAACCTATAGTAATCTTCAATTACCTAATGCTTCATCCAGCGCACCAGCTGCAGGGTTAGCGCCATTTTGGGATGATTTAAATTTTAATGGTCAAAACCGCGCCTCTTACTATAGTGATGGCAGCACGTTGGTCATTACTTTTAATGCTGTCCCACGTTATGGGCAGACTTCAACTACATCGATGACATTTCAGATAATTTTAAAATCCTCAGGCGAGATTTTATACCAGTATAATGATTTGACGGGAACCATTACTTCCGCAACAGTTGGTTGGCAGAATCAAGATAAAGACGAAGGTGCAAGTATTGTATATAATGGAAACCCATCAGGCCTGCCGAAAGAAGAATGGGCAATTCGGATTATTGATGTTAACGCCGGCGTTACGCCGCCATCAGGTTTTGCGGTTACACCTTCGTATCAAACAAATACGCTTAGCTGGACGGAAGCGGTTTCCCCAGGGGTCAGTAATTATATTATTTATCGTGGATCGAGCGCTTCTAATTTATCGCCATACGATTCGGTAGCTGCAAACATATCTTCTTATACAGATGATGGACTAACCAATGGTACCACATACTACTATGGGATCAAGTCAAAAACTTCTGCTGGGGAATATAGTGCTTTTATGCCTACGGCAAGTGGTGCTCCATCTGTTGCTCCACCAACGTCCTTATCGGTGACTGCTGGTGAAGGGCAAGTAACCCTGAACTGGACAGCGGCCACAGGTAGCGGAGTAGCGCGGACACTTATTTATCAAGGAACCAGTTCCAGCAGTTTATCTTTAGTAGATAGTACCAGCAGTGGTACTGCAACATCCAAAACGATTACAGGTTTGAACAATAGCACTTTGTATTATTTTACGGTCCGCACCCGAGGAAATGATAATTCTCGAAGCACTGCAGCGACAACTGTTTCGGCAACACCGTCTTATGAAGGTCCTGTTTGGTGGGTAGCAACCAATGGAAGCTCTTCTAACGCAGGAAGTGTTAACAGTCCATTTTCAACGATTCAAGACGCGTATAATGCTGCAGCCGCAGGAGACACTATCAAATTAAAACCTGGTACTTATACCGGTACAGGAAATAGAAATATTGCCATAGCAAAAAATATAGTAATTACATCCCGGGGTGGAGCAGACTCAACTTCTCTGGATCTACAGAATAATAATTATCGACATTTTACTATAGGTACTACGACAACTTTAGATACAGGTGTGGTCTTTATTGGACTAACATTTAAAAATAGTAATTATAGCTCCACCGGTGGCTCTATCTATGTGTATAACTCCAGCCCACGATTCAAAAACTGTGTGTTTGAAAATAACAGAGCGTATTCAGGTTCTGGTGGCGCGCTATGGATAAAAGATAATAATGACACCCATTTAACATCTCCAGTATTTCAAAACTGTACCTTTAATAATAATAGCGCTAAAAGCAATGGCGGGGCAATTTTTATACAAGGGTACGAAGGTACTCCTCTTTTTAGAAGTTGTACCTTTAATGAGAACAATGCATTGAGTACCTATAGCCAGTATTCGAATAATTATGGCGGAGCTGTCTATTTATATAGTAATGACACCACTTTTACTGCTTCATTTGCTGATTGTGTGTTTGATTCGAATAAAGCGGAATCAGGCTACTATTCTGGTTATGGGGGAGCTGTGTATGCTGTGTCCTATAATGAAGATACTCGCCCAATAAAGTTTACTCGGTCTTATTTCAGAGGCAACACTGCCAAAGGGAGACAGTATGGGTATGGGGGCGCATTGTATCTTGATGTTGGATTTGAATTAGTCAACTGTTCCATAACAGGGAATACGGCAACGACCAGCAGCACATCATCGTATTATTATGCTCGTGGTGGTGCAGTTTACATGGACAACTATCAACGATATTCTTCTGGATATCAAGGCGGTGATTCGAAAATCATCAATTGTACTATTGCAGGAAATACTGCTTCATCTACCTATAGTTCTTCTGATTGGGGAGGTGGTATATATGCCTATTCTCTAGCATCCACTGAATTTACCATGTTTAACACCATTATCTGGGGAAACACAGCGGATGACTATGAGAGCATTTATCGAAGCTCTACAAATATGACATTAACCTTTGACTATAATAACATTGCAGACTATGATTATACCTTGGCATCAAACTCAACAGCCATTGACCCGGGGTTTACCAATGCCAGCAATAATGATTACACTCTATCTAGCTCTAGTTATTTGCTTGGTGCAGGTGCAGCTACGTATGATGGAAATGCTGCTCCAAGTAATGATATTGCATCTTCTGCAAGGCCCAATCCGTCAGGTACCAGCCCAGACCTAGGCGCTCATGAGAGCAGTTTAAGCGGCTCTCCAAATCCTGGACAGGTACAAGGATTGAGTATTGCTGCCAGAGATGGCGGAGCGGTTTTATCTTGGTCAGCCAATACCGATTCGGATATGGCTTCCTACAAAGTTTATAAAAGCACTACATCAGGATTTACGCCTTCAAGCTCTGTGTTGTTAGCCACATTAAACCACCCTACTGTAACATATACAGCAACTGGATTAACCAATGGCACCACTTATTATTTCTTGTTATCTGCTATAGATACCGATGGAAATGAAGGTCTATACAGTTCACAGGTGTCTGTGGTTCCAAATTATGCTGGACCCGTATGGTGGGTGGCAACCAATGGAAGCTCCACGAACGTTGGGAGCTCTTCCAGCCCATTTTCAACTTTATCTTCAGCGTATAGTGCTGCAGCGGATGGGGACACAATTACATTTAAAGATGGTACGTTTACGGGTTCCGGAAACAGAAATATCACGTTTTC
>CAJWRJ010000028.1 GCA_913046215.1 uncultured Legionellales bacterium
TCTTTTGTATTAATAATAGGAATCGGACACCCCCAATAACGTTGTCGCGAAATTCCCCAGTCTCTTAAACGATAATTAATTTTTCGGTTACCGCATTTATTCTTTTCAACAAATTCCGCGACTGCATTACAGGCATCTTCTGAACTTAGTTCATCAAATTGCCCTGAATTTTTAAGCACCCCTTTTTCTGTATAAGCCGACGCAGTTATATCGTGTTGGTTACCATCTATCGGAAAGATAACTTGTTTAATAGGTAGCGTATATTTATTTGCAAACTCCCAGTCACGTTGGTCATGACCAGGTACGGCCATCACTGCCCCCGTGCCATATCCCATTAAGACAAAATTGGATACCCAGAGCGGAATAATTTCATTGCTTATCGGATGACGGAGGTTAATGTTAAGCGGCATACCTTTTTTTTCCATGGTCTCAAGTTCAACTTCAGAAGTGCCGCTACTTTTACATTCATCAATAAATTTAGCGATGGTAGCATCATTTTTAGCCGCTGATTTAGCTAACGGGTGTTCCGCTGCAACTGCCATGTAACTGACCCCCATAATAGTGTCGGGTCGTGTTGTATAAATACGCAACGATTCACCCGTTCCCTCGACTTTAAAATCAACCTCGACACCTTCAGAGCGACCAATCCAATTTGCCTGCATCGTTTTAACTGCATCCGGCCAGCCTGAGAGTTTTTCTAGGCCTTCAAGAAGTTCATCTGCGTAATCGGTAATTTTTAAAAACCACTGTGGTATTTCACGTCGTTCAACAGTGGCGCCAGAACGCCAACCTTTACCATCGATAACCTGTTCATTTGCTAAAACAGTTTGGTCAACGGGGTCCCAGTTAACAACAGATGTTTTTTTATAAACCAATCCTTTTTCATAAAGTTTTGTAAAGAACCATTGTTCCCAACGGTAATAATCAGGGTCACATGTTGCTAATTCCCGGTTCCAATCATAAGCAAACCCGAGTCGTTTTAATTGTCCGCGCATGTAATCAATATTTTCATAGGTCCATTTAGCTGGCGGTACATTGTTTTTAATTGCAGCCCCTTCCGCAGGCAAACCAAATGCATCCCACCCCATTGGCTGCAAAACATTTTTACCCTGCATGCGTTGATAACGGCTAATGACATCGCCTATTGTGTAATTACGGACGTGCCCCATATGGAGTTTGCCGCTGGGGTAGGGGAACATAGAAAGACAATAGAATTTCTCTTTTATTGCATCCTCAGTAACATCAAAGGCATTTGTATCTGACCACTTCTTTTGTACGTCAGTTTCTATTTGGTCTGGTCTATATTCGTTATTCATTTAAAGTGACTTTTTCACTTAAATTAGTCTAGCGATCACTTTTAATCATTTCCTGCATTTTTTCTATGCTTATGTGGCGTACATCCATTCCTTCCACAAGATAAATAACATTCTCACAAATATTTTTGGAATGATCGCCTATTCTCTCTAATGATCTTGTAGCCCATATTGCATCTAGAGAGCCGCTGATATTTTTTGTGTTTTCCATCATGTGAGTTATTAATTCTCTCATAATGCTAGCATAATACTTATCTGATTCAGGTTCTCTTAATGCAACTTCCAAAGCTAATTTTGAATCTAGTTTTGCAAATGCATCGAGAGCATCATGTAACATTTGAGATACAAATTTACCTAATGAATTTATACTAGTATATGCAAATTTTGGGTCTTTTTTATCTAGTAACTCAATTGCCATCTTGGCAATTTTTTCGGCTTCATCACCAACTCTCTCAAGGTCAGTGATCGTTTTCGATATAGCACTCAACATCCTTAAATCTCCTGCTGCAGGTTGCTGTCTAACTAATATATTTATATATAGCTGGTCGATTGCGACTTCAGCAGTGTTTACCTGGGACTCATTTTCAATAACAATCTCTGCTGTTTTTTGTTCCGAATTAATAAATGATAAAAGTGCTTTTTTTAGTTGCTCTTCAACTAACCCCCCCATTCCAAGCACTTTGTTGTGAATGTCATCTAATGCAACATCAAATTTTTTTGATATATGTTGTGATATATTACTCATATTTTCTCCTTTGGTAATTATTACCCATAACGTCCTGTAATGTAATCCTCGGTCATTTTTTTACGAGGTGTTGTGAATAGTGTCCCAGTGTCATTCATCTCAATTAGTTTACCTAAATACATATAGGCAGTGTAATCTGAAACACGCGCTGCTTGCTGCATATTATGAGTTACAATTACTATTGTGTAGTCTTCTTTTAGTTTATAAATTAATTCTTCAATTTTTAATGTGGATATAGGGTCAAGTGCAGAAGCTGGCTCATCTAGTAATATTACTTCCGGTTCAATTGCTATCGCACGAGCAATGACAAGTCTCTGCTGTTGTCCTCCCGATAACCCCATTGCCGACTCACCAATACGATCTTTAACTTCATCCCAAAGCGCAGCTCCTTTTAAAGATTTTTCAACAGCATCATCAAGAGTGCGACGATCATTAACTCCTTGGATACGTAACCCATAGGCTACATTTTCGTATATAGATTTAGGGAATGGATTGGGTTTTTGGAAAACCATACCAACACGACGGCGTAAATCTGCAACATCTTCTGTTTTTTCCAGAATATTTTTTTTATCGAGTAAAATTTCTCCACTCATTTTTACACTATCAATTAAATCATTCATTCTATTAAAACATCTTAACAAGGTTGATTTTCCGCATCCACTTGGCCCAATAAATGCCGTTACTCTTTTTTTAGGTATAACTAAATTAATATTTTCTAATGCTTGTTTTTCACCATAAAATAAATTGAAATTATTAACTTTAATACATATTTCTTCTTCAGAGATATTTTTTGTAACGCTATCACCTCTAATTTTACTTAGATCGATAGCATGAGTATTTGTTATTTCTTCTGTCATTAAAAATTTTCCTATGAGTTATATTTTATCAACTTTCTTCACTACTTTTATATTTCTCTCTTAAATTATTTCTTATATGTATAGCCACCATATTCAAAGCTACAATCAAAACTATAAGTAAAAAGGAGGTTGCATATACGAGTGGTCGGGCAGCCTCAACATTAGGACTTTGAAAGCCAACATCATAAATGTGAAAACCAAGGTGCATAAATTTCCGATCTAAATGTAAAAACGGTGCGTTTCCATCTAATGGCAAAGAGGGCGCCATTTTTACAACTCCTACTAGCATTAGAGGAGCAACTTCACCGGCCGCTCTGGCAATCGCTAAAATGAGACCCGTAATCATCGCTGGAGCCGTCATAGGTAATACCGTTAGCCACATTGTTTCAGCTTTTGTTGCACCTAATGCCAAACTACCCTCCCGTATTTCACGCGGTACGCGAGATAAACCCTCTTCAGTAGCCACAATAACGACAGGGACTGTCAATATAGCTAATGTTAAAGATGCCCAGAGTAACCCGGGTGTTCCATAAGTTGGTGCGGGTAACGCTTCAGGGAAGAAAAGCTCATCAATAGAGCCGCCCAAAAAATACACAAAAAATCCCAGACCGAAAACACCATAAACAACGGACGGCACTCCAGCTAGATTATTAACTGCAATACGGATAAAACGTGTTGTTGGGCCTTGGGGCGCATACTCGCGAAGGTATACTGCCGCAATAACACCGAATGGTGTTACGATAATCGCCATGATGATTACCATTAGAACTGTGCCGAAGATTGCTGGGAATATACCTCCTTCGGTGTTTGCTTCTCTTGGGTCATCTGAAAAAAACTCCCATAGTTTTTCAAAGTAATGTCTGATTTTATCAAGCTTATTCATCGCATTAGGTTTTACAGCGCGGACAATTTTGGAGAATTGGAAAGTTTTTTCCTGTCCATCAGCAATTTTTACAGTAAAACTCGAGCTATTTAATTCTGTGTAAAGTTTTTCCAGTTCGTTTACTAAAGCATCATATTTCTCTTTTAGTTCCCGTCGTTTATCTTCTAATATTATTAGGTTCTCTGGTGTTTTTTGTTGATTGAGTTCTAAGCTGCGTTCGTCAAGTCTAAGACGCTCCATTTTATAATTAATAGCACCAATTAAATCTTTTTCTATATGCCTTATTTCATCAAAAATATTATTACTTTCTTCTATTCTATTTTGAAAGGTACTCCAGAATAAATTGTTTTCAGTAATTTTGTTTCCATTTATATTGAGCCCCACAAGGAAACCATAAAGATTTCCCCATTCACGACGTTCAATTACCATTACTTCATTAGGATAGGTTTTATTTTCTATACCGGCGTTTAATATCCATTTAAAATCAAGACCGGTGATATCACGATTACCCATTTTTATTAAATCACGTTTTATAAAGTCTCCTTCGTATTTTGGATTACCTGCACGTGAACGGGATACAGTTTCTTCGTCAGCAAATTCTGCAATTAAACGTTCTTTAGGAGCTTCTGGTTCAGCATAGTAATCAAATACTGCAATATCTGCAGGCCAGAAATGACTTAAACCACGAACTGCAATTAAATAAATAAGGCCTACCACCATAATTATGGAAATAGAAACAGCTCCCGCATTCATCCATATGTAAGGTGTCCCCGAATCAAACCATTTTTTTATTCTTAACATATTTATAATGAGCTATATTTTGTGCGTAAGCGTTGTCGAACGACTTCTGCAGCTGTGTTGAAGAAAAATGTTGCAATAAAAAGTACTAAGGCACCAAGGAATAAAATTCTATAATGCGTGCTATCAACTTCCGTCTCTGGCATTTCTACTGCAATATTTGCGGATAAGGCACGGAAACCCTCAAAAATATTCATATCCATAATTGCCGTATTACCAGTGGCCATCACCACAATCATGGTTTCGCCGACAGCTCTTCCTAATCCGATCATAATCGCAGAAAAAATACCAGGGCTTGCGGTAAGTAATATAACTCGTGTTAGTGTCTGCCATGTTGTCGCACCTAGTGCAAGTGAACCTCTTGTTAAGTGTTTCGGAACACCGAAAATAGCATCTTCACTTATTGAAAATATTGTTGGTATAACGGCGAATCCCATTGCAAAACCAACAATTAAAGAATTTCGTTGTTCATAGTCAATGCCCATTTCTTGTGTTAGCCATAGCGGTAAATTGCCGTTAAAAAATAGATTTTCAATTGGTTTACTAACTTCTAATGAGATATACCCAGCTAAAATAATTACCGGAATCAATATTGCAGACTCCCAGCCCTCTGGAACATTGGCTTTAAATTCTATTGATAGTGAAGTCCAAAAAATTGTTGCCAAAAATATTGATAGGGGCACAATTAAAAATAATAAAATTGTCCCAGGTAAATAATTTTCAACAAAGGGTGCTAACCACAGCCCTGCCAGAAAACCAAGTATAACCGTAGGCACTGCTTGCATAATTTCTATAGTAGGTTTAACGATTCTACGCATAGTTGGGGCCATAAAATAAGCAGTATAAATAGCACCCAGAATCGATAGCGGTATGGCAAATAACATGGCGTAAAAAGCTGCTTTTAATGTGCCGAATGCTAAAGGAGTTAGACTGAACTTCGGTTCGAAATCGCTGCTTGCTGAAGATGATTGCCAAATATATTCAGGTTTGTCGCGACTCTCATACCAAACTTTCCCCCAGATTGATTGGAATGAAATTTCAGGATGTTCGTTATCAATATTTATAAAGTGTAGTTTTTTATCAATACTTTCAATTAGTACTGCATTTGCACGGGGTGCAATTGTAATTTTCTTTGGCATTAACCCATCAATTTTTTCTAATAATAGACGTCGATGTGCAGTTGTGTGGTAAATACCAAAATTACCAGTTTTATCTATAGCAAGAAAACCTTTACGTGTATGTTCCGGTGCAATCGCAATAACTGGTGCGTTTTGCATTTCAAATTTTCTAATTCGTTCTAATGTATAATTATTTTCTTCATCTCTAACAGGAAACCACTGCGTAATATTACCCTGATTAGTTCCAACGAGAATAGAAATGCCGCCAGCAAGAAATTCAATTGTAGTTATTTCACCGTCATCTTTTACAGCTTCTACCTTTTGTACAAGCCGAGGTTTTCTTTTATCTGAGATATTAAAAAAATAAATTTCCCCAAACGAATCTGCAACATACAATTCACGTTGCTCAATATCAATACGTAAATCAAAAATATCAGTTGTCGTTGAATCAAGAAAAACATTACCTTCTTCTGCTATTATCTCAGCGTCGTCACTCAAGAAAGATGTCTCTTTTTTAAAACTAATGATATTAATTCTTGAGCCTATTCCATGGGCAACAATTGTTGCTTGTTCACCGTCATATTGCGCATTTATCCGATTGACTGGAGTATCTTTAGTATTTATTTGAATCGGTTTTTCGCCAAACGGGAATGTAATGTAAGGTGTGATTAGGCGCACATCATCTGGGTATGAAATATCGTAATTATGCTGAAACAGCAAAAAACTACCATTTGATAATCCTATACTAACAATTCTTTCTGTGGGGTCCCCCGCTGAAGTACTTGTTATTTTTGTATCTTCCGGAATGTTAAGTTTAAATATTTTTTTGACTTCACCATTTTTTGTGTCAAAGAAAACTATATTACCGCTATCATCTAGCCTTAATGCAACTTCACGTTGTTCTTCTATAGCATATATTTTTGAATCTCCCTGCTGCACATTTGGCACAGAATAATTTGAAATTTCGTGAATCTCAGCAGATTTGAACATCGGAATTACGACATAAATAAGATAGAATGCTATTAGAACAATTGAAAAAATTACGCTGACGCCCCCAAAAGCCATTAGGTAGCTTGTCATTGAATCTTTAATGTAGCGCCATTTACGATAATTTACGTTTTGTCTTGGACTATTCATCTTTTTGATTGGTTGTTATTGGAATACTGCCAGTAATTGTATGGTTGGATTATGACGAATTTGTGACAATGCAGCTAAATATTGATAATTCGTAGGAAGGCCTTTGACAACTCACAAAAAACCCCGTAAGCACGGGGTTTTCCATATTAAGATAAAAATTATTAAAACATTTTATCTTTATATTTTAATTAATTAACAATTTTTGCTAATTCTCTTTTTGCTACTTCTGCTGGAAGCGGGATATAGCCGTCTTTAACTACGACCATTTGCCCTACTTTTGAAAGAATCATCTTAATGAATTCATTTTCTAGCGGGCTAAGCTTCTTATTCGGTTTTTTGTTTACATAAACATAGAGAAATCGGCCTAGTGGGTAACTGCCATCAGAGGCATTGACGGGTGTTGCCTCAACATAATTACTCCCTTCTTTTTTTGCTATCGGGACTGATCTAACCCCAGATGTTCTGTAGCCAATACCTGAGTAACCAAGCCCACCTAGCGATTTTGTAATACTTTGGACAACAGATGCAGAACCAGGCTGTTCGTTTACACTATCTTTGTAGTCGCCCTTGCAAAGCGCCTTCTTTTTAAAATAACCGTAGGTTCCAGAAACAGAATTACGGCCATAAATTTGAATCGGTTTGTTTTCCCAATCACCTGTTAGTCCAGCCTTACCCCAAGTGCTAATATCATTTGCGTACCCGCATTTACGAGTTGCTGAAAATATCGCATCTACTTGTGGTATTGTAAGTCCTTTAATAGGGTTGTCTTTGTTAACGTAAA
Organism: uncultured Legionellales bacterium; assembly: GCA_913046215.1. GTDB lineage: Bacteria > Pseudomonadota > Gammaproteobacteria > Eutrophobiales > Eutrophobiaceae > UBA11869. The sequence continues at coordinate 7,633 of CAJWRJ010000028.1, forward strand.
CAGCCAGAGCATCAATTGCGACAGCTATAGGTGTTGGCTTATATCCATGTTTACCCTCGAAAGCTGCAATTTCTTTATCTTTCATTTTACGGCTCATTGGGCCAAAGTTAGAGGTTGCTTCAGTTAACGCTGGCGGCGCAGTTGATGAACCTGCTGCTTGAATTTGAACATTGACATTAGGATAGAGATTTTTAAATTCCTCAGCCCAAAATGTCATCAAATTAGCTAATGTATCAGAACCAACACTACTGACATTGCCAGAGACACCGCTTGCTTTTATATAATCAGGAAGTGCCGAGTCAACTTTATCTGCTGCGATTGATGGTACTGACAGAAATAGCGAGAAAAGAGATAGATAACAAAGTCTTTTCAGTATTACCATTTTCTATTACTCCTTATATTAGATGAAAGAATCATAAAGATTAAATAATTATTAAGTGTTCATAAAACGGCGATTATCATTAGGATTAATGACACAGAAATTAACAAAGTATTACGATTTGGTTACAAATATTTTTGAAAAAATAAGAAGAAATTAAAAAAGGAAGGAAATTATAAAGATATTCTTTTTTCTTCATCTAGTTTACTACAAATAAAATATTTTTCTGAGAATTGACAAGAAAATGAACTGCCCTCATTCAATTTACTTTTGATAATAAGGCCAGATTCATATTTAGCAAGTCCATGCTTTACTAGAGCGAGACCAAGACCTGTACCACCTATTTCTCTAGAGCGTCCTGTATCAACACGGTAAAAACGTTCGGTTAATCTAGCAATATTTTTTTCATCAATACCAATACCATTGTCTTTAACTGTAAAGACCGCATTATTATTATTCAGTTGCCAGGTAACGTCAATTTGTCCATTCTCAGGGGTATATTGAATAGCATTAAAAACGAGATTTGAAAATATAGTGAACATCTCCTTTTGATTCCCAATAAGGTATAAATTTTTATCTACGTTAACTATAAATTTATGACGCATCATGCCGCTTAATACCTCAGCTTCATCTATTACATTAGATAATATATCTGCAACCGGAACTTGTTCTTTATCAATTATTTTATTAGTTGATTCAAGTGATGATAATTTAAGCAAATCATCAATTAATCTTTGCATACGAAAACTTTGTCTTCGCATTTGATCTAAATATGAGCGCCATCCTTTCGGACAATTATCATCATTTATAAAACCTTCTATAAAACCAGAGATCGCTGTTAGCGGCGTCCTTAATTCATGAGAGGAATTAGCTATGAAGTCTTTACGCATTTTATCTAATTGATTAATGTGAGTGACATTTCTAGCAATCAATAATTTTTGTGCCAAACCATATGGCGAGATTCTTATCTCTAATATTTTTTTATCATCTATAGGCGAATTTATCTTTATAGGCTTATTCTTCTCTTCAATATCATGTTTCATGAAGTCTATGAATATAGGATCTCTTAGCAGATTAGTTATTTTCAAACCACTATCTTTTGCAGAATCAACGCCCAAAAGAGATTTACTATTTTTATTAGCCCATTCAATCGTATCACTTTCTTCTAGAACAACTACTGCATCTGGAAATGTATTAGCAGCTTCTTGGAATCGTTTAAGAAAGTTGTTTAGTCTATTTTTACGCGTACTATTTCTTCTTCTGAGAGACTCAATTTCTCTACATATCTCATCTGCGATACCGGGCTGCCCAGAATAACCGACATCTTGACGTTTTTTTAACCACCTAAGAATTTTTGATAATTCTGTGTATTGCCAAAAAATAAAAAGCAATAGCCCGGAAATTAGGCAAAGAAAGAGATTGCCTGCAATTAAACCTACGGAAATTGCGATGAGGATTACGCAGAAAAGGCGCAATAGATCTTGTTTCATAATACCAACATTTTATTGTATTGAGAAACGATAGCCAATACTTCTAACAGTTTGGATGTGTTTATCAAAATCAAAAGGTGCGAGTGTTTTCCTAAGACGTCGAATGTGGACATCAACTGTTCTTTCTTCAACATATTTATTTTGACCCCAGACATGGTCCAATAGACTAGAACGACTATAGACACGCTCAGGATGACTGATAAAAAAATGTAGCAATTTAAATTCTGTAGGGCTAACTTCAATGTCTTTTTGATTTATCGAAATCCTATACGTTTCTGGGTTAAGAGTTAATCCTGCTACTTCGATAATATTTGAACTCATCTTACCATGTCGCCTTAGAAGCGCTTTAATTCTTGCTACTAATTCTTTTGTTGAAAATGGTTTTGTTATGTAATCATCAGCACCAGTTTCAAGCCCCCTCACTTTCTCATCTTCTTGGCCTTTTGCAGTTAGCATAATTATCGGAATATCTTTTGTTTCATCATTACTTCGAAGGCGTCTTGCATAATCAATTCCGCTCATGCCTGGCAGCATCCAATCGAGTAGAATTAAGTTAGGGTTATCTACGCTAATAATTTCCCTCGCTTCATCAACATTCTTTGCTTCAAGACATAAAAATCCTTCTTGAACTAAAGAATACTGAAGCATATTCCGGATTGCTTCTTCATCTTCAACTACTAGAATTGTTTGTGTATTTGTGGCCATATTTTCTTCGTACATACTCCCTATTACAAAATAAAAATATTACAATTTGATGAAATTTAATTTTCTTAAGTTCGTACTCAAGAAGTTACATAATATATAGTAATCAAATTGTAATCTTATTTTCATAAAGCTGTCACAGAAGATTTACTATATTGAAATAAATAAATCATAAGATAGCCAAAAATTGAAGACATAGACAGTTTTAGCTAAGTTATTTTGAAAGTATTATTAATTATTAGGAGATATCAAAGTGTTGAAACAACTAAATTTTAAGAATCTACTTGCATCGATTATGTTAGGTGTATTTGCTGCAATTTCGACCCCAGCGATGGCAACCAATGAAGCAATGTTAGATCTTTTAGAAATACTAGTAAAAAAGGGCAGTATCACTGAGGGTGAGTATGAGCTACTTGTTAATGCGTCAAAAGCAGACGGCGAAAAGGTCGAAGGTAATATCAATGAGATGAAAGCAAAGGTTGCTAAAACAACTAAAAAGATGCCAAAAATAACAACTAAAGGCAAGTTCAAAGTTGCATCACAGGATGGTACTTGGGAATGGCAACCAATAGGCCGTATTTTTTGGGATAGTATGTACGTTGATAATGATGGAGGCACGTTGGAAGATAACGGGGAAGAACTACGTCGAGCTAGATTAGGTTTTCAGGGCAAAGTCAAGCCAATGTCATACAAATTAGAACTAGATTTTGCAAATTCAGGCACACCTTCATGGAAGGATGTATGGCTTGCCTACAATGGTAAAACAGATGCTGGTAAGTGGTGGCTTAAAATTGGGCAACACCATGTTCCTTTTGGCCATGCAACTATTAGTAGTAGTAAATATATGACAATGATGCGTCGACCATTGTTTGCCGACGGTCCGCAGCTTTCAAGAAATGTTGGTATTGCAGGTCGTTTCCAATCAAAAGCAAAAAATAGATGGTTTGCACATGCTGGTGTATTTGTACCAGGGCTTAGCACTGCCAGTGATGAAACTGGCCAGGCAGCTACTGACCGTAGAACAACAGCATTTCGCGTAGGGGGTACTCCATACTACAAAGATAAAAATCATTTATTACATGTTGGTTTTTCTTATCAACACGAAGAGCATAAGGGCGATGCCTTCTCTAATATTGACAATACATTGTTAACTCATATTGGTAATGGTGACTCACTTGAAGCAAACTTCGGAACCAATGCTGATGATTCTGATGCATTTGACATAGAAGCCATTACAGTTATGGGGCCATTTCACGGTATCTTTGAGTATGTCACTTGGGATGTAAGCGATCCAACTGGCGGTGACGTTGATTTATCAGCTTGGGCTATTGATGCAGGGTATTTCTTTACCGGCGAATCAATGAAGTACAAGTACGGTGCATGGAGCGGCATCAAACCTAAGAAACCTTTGGGTAAAGGAGGATTAGGGGCATGGCAAATTACAGCACGATATGAAAATATGGATTTGTCTGATATGGATAATACAGGCGGAGGCAACACATCTACTGCAGATGATGGTGGGGAAGCCGATGTTTTTACCATTGGCTTGAACTGGTATCCTACTTCAAATACTCGAATTATGGCTGATTACAGCAAGGTTCTTGATTTTAGTCATGTTGATCTTGCCGGCACAGCAAATGACGCTGTTGAACCAGCGGCATTCCAAATGCGAGCACAAGTTTACTGGTAGGCCAGTTTATTTTATTTACGCAAATAGATATATTATTTAAATTTAGTTGTATTGGAAACCCCGCTTAAGCGGGGTTTTTTTATTAGAAACTTTTTAACTATTAATGAAATATATATAGATTTAAAATATCCTTATTAAAAATTAAGGTATTTTTAATAGTGAGTTTTTATTTATATATTATGCGTCACGCAAAATCTGATTGGTCGGGTCCGCAGAAATCTGATTTTAAGAGGCCAATTAATGGGCGGGGTAAGAGAAATTCAGTTCGTATCGGTCAGTGGATGAATGATAATAATTACATCCCACAAAAAATTATCTCATCACCGGCAACCAGAGCAAAAGAAACAATTGAACTGGTTATTGAACAGATAACTAAATTTAATGATGAGGATTTAATTTTCCAGGATGA
>CAJWRJ010000029.1 GCA_913046215.1 uncultured Legionellales bacterium
TAATATTTAAAATCATCCCAAAATTCGTCAATTTCTGTTCCCTGTTTCCACACGTAATCTCTTTGAAAATCAGGAACTTTAAATTTTCTCTCGGACAATAAACTGCTCAAATTTAATTTTTTTGGATCTGATAAGCTCATAATCTAAATACTACTCCACTGTTACTGACTTAGCTAAATTTCGCGGCTGATCAATATCAGCACCTTTAATCACCGCAACATAATAGGCAAGAAGCTGTAATGGGATTGTATGAATAATTGGGCTCATATAGTCATAAACATTGTTAATATTAAGCACAAACATGCCATTGGTTGACTCCACCTCACTTATCTCATCAGCAAATATGTAGAGCTTTCCACCGCGTGCTTTGACCTCTTCTAAATTCGATTTAAGTTTCTCTAATAAATTATTGTTGGGTGCAACAGCGACAACCGGCATATCCTCATCCACAAGTGCGAGCGGTCCATGTTTCAACTCGCCTGCTGCATAAGCCTCGGCATGGATATAGGAAATTTCTTTCAACTTTAACGCGCCCTCCATCGCAACCGATAAAAAACTACCTCGACCTAAGAATAGCGCATGATTCTTATCAGCAAAATCTTTCGCCATCAGCTCAATTGCATCATTATGCTCAAGTACTTTGCTGACTCTAGCAGGGAGAGTGCTAAGTTGTTTGACGAGCTTTGCCTCGTCCTTTTTTGATAAACCATGCTCTTTTGCAACTGCAATTACTAATAAGAATAGTGCTACAAGCTGGGTTGTAAATGCCTTTGTTGATGCAACCCCAATTTCAATCCCGGCATGTGTGAGAAAACAAAGATCAGACTCTCTGGTTAATGAGCTTTCGTCAACATTGCAAATTGCAAGCGTGCTCAAATAGCCTGCATCTCCCGCTGATCTTAATGCAGCCAATGTATCCGCTGTTTCACCAGATTGAGATACCGTGACAAATAAAGTATTGTCCAATATCACCGATTTACGATAACGATATTCACTCGCGATTTCGACCTGACAATGAATATTAGCTATTTTCTCCATCCAAAATGCAGCAATTAATCCCGCATGATAGCTTGTTCCACAAGCAACAATCTTGATGCATTCTGTCTTTGAAAATATCTGCTTTGCATTCTCTCCGAATTCTTCTGTTATTACCTGATCTTTGGTAGAGCGACCTTTCAATGTATTTGAAATCGCATCTGGTTGATAAAATATTTCTTTCATCATGTAGTGTCGATAGCCCTGCTTATCAGTTATATCAACAGTTGATTCAGAAACATGGATAGGTCGATCTACAATTTTTTTATTTTTATTATATATCGTTAACTTATTTGCTCTGATATCAGCAACATCTCCCTCTTCGAGATAAATAAACTTTTGAGTAGCAGGAAGTAATGCAAAAACATCAGAAGCAACAAAATATTGATCGACACCAATACCGATAACAAGTGGACTCCCTTTTCTGGCAGCAATCAAACGACCGGGTTCATCTATATTTAGAACACCAAGAGCATAAGCACCCTCAAGCAGCTTCATTACCTTAAAGATCGCAGCAAGAAAATCCGTATCTGAATTTAATTCATTAGATATAGCATTTACAATAACTTCTGTATCAGTATCAGAATTAAATTCGAATCCTAATGAAATGAGTTCTTCTCGAAGCTTATGATGATTTTCAATAATGCCATTATGGACTAATGCCAATTGGTTCTTGTAAGTGTGTGGGTGAGCATTCTTAATACTGGGTTTGCCATGAGTCGCCCATCTGGTATGTGCAATTCCGGTTGTGCCGCGCAACGGTGAGAGTCTGTATTGTTCCTGAAGTTTTTCTACCTTACCCTTAATGCGAATTCTTTGAAGTTTTTTGTCGCTATCAATCACCGCAAATCCTGCAGAATCATAACCTCGATACTCAAGCCTTTGTAAACCTTCAAGCAATACAGGACAAATATCTTTTTTAGCGACTGCGCCTACAATTCCACACATAATTTTAGTTCATTAATTATTATTCGATGAAGGATTTGAACATATTTATTATAAAGGACCAGATATAACTATCATATCAAACAATTGGTCGGGGCGAGAGGATTTGAACCTCCGACCACCTACACCCCATGCAGGTGCGCTACCAGGCTGCGCCACGCCCCGTTTTCTTACAAACTAAAAGCATGATTTTCACGAAATTATTGAGCGAGTGCAATAGTGGAAAAACAAGGGAATGTTTTTAAAGACTTGGGGAGCTACGAACGTCTCAATATATCCAAAACTTCGTCGAGCTCTACTCTCATCTGCTTAATGATTTGCTGACTCTGATTAGAATCATCTTTCGCATCTTCACTAATTAGACGTTGTCTAGCACCGCCAATCGTAAAACCCTGTTCGTAGAGCAGTCCCCTTATTTGTCTAATTAGAATAACATCCTGACGCTGGTAGTATCTGCGGTTACCTCTTCGCTTGAGTGGTTTCAACTGAGAAAATTCCTGTTCCCAATAACGTAATACATGTGGTTTTACCGCACATAAATTACTCACTTCACCTATTGTAAAATAACGTTTGCCAGGTATCGTTGGTAACTCGCTATTATTTGACGGTTCCAGCATACTGTTCCACTCGTTGTTTAAGTTTTTGACCGGGTCTAAATGTTACTACGCGTCTCGCACTGATTGGGATTTCTTCGCCTGTTTTTGGATTTCTTCCAGGGCGCTCACTCTTGTCTCTTAGATCGAAATTTCCAAAACCTGAAATCTTAACCTGATTACCTGATTCAAGGGCAGTGCGAATTTCGTCAAAAAACAATTCAACAATGTCTTTTACTTCGCGTTTGTTCAACCCAAGTTCTTCATGAAGCTTCTCTGAGAGATCAGCTTTTGTGAGTGCCGCCATTCGTCCTATTCCCTCAACTTTGCATTTAAATGATCAGATAAACCATTGATCAAACTATGCATATTGTTATTTATCTCTTCGTCCGTAAGGGTGCTACGTATGGACTGAAAGGTCAACCCTAAAGCAACACTTTTTTTACCTTTTTCAATGCCTTTTCCTTGATATATATCAAATAATTCAAGATTGACCAATAAATCAGATGCATTTTTTTCAATATTTTCTGAAATCATAGTAAACGTTATATCCTCATCCACAACGATCGATATGTCCCGTTTTACAATTGGAAATTTTGAAAGTGCTTTGTATTGCGTTTTATTTTTCTCAGAAATGAGATCTAAGTTTAAATCAAATATAAAAACTTCCTTTTTAAAATTTAATTTTAAAGAAATAGCAGGATGTAATTGTCCGAAGTATCCTATTTCATTTTCATTCATGTAAATTTTCATTGCCTGACCAGGATGCAGGGCATTCACACTCTCTGTTGAAAATTTAAATTTTTCAGCGCCAACTAAATACTTAAGAAGGACCTCAATATCACATTTTATATCAAAGAAGTTACTTGGATTATCTGCTTTATTCCATTGTTTTTGCTCGCTATTTCCATATATAACACCAGCCACATGGTGTTCCTGACTGAGTTCCTTTTTTTCTTCAAATATCAACCCAGTTTCAAAAAAACGTACCCTTTCTTTATGTCTTTTTATATTTCGTTGTAGAGCATTTATTAATCCCGGCAATAGACTTGTTCGCATCTCAGATAATTCTGATGCTATAGGATTTTGTAGTGTTAAAACTTTTTCATTATTTATTAGACGATGAATTTCTGGATCAACAAAACTATATGTTATTACTTCTTGGTAATCACGATTTGTTAGAACTTCGCGTACCTGACTTACAATTTGTCGACTATGTTTTATTGATTTTATTTTTGAAACTGTATTTGAGGTACTAGCAGGGATAGAATCGTAGCCATAAATTCTTGCAAGCTCTTCAATCAAATCAGCTTCAATTTTTATATCTGAGCGATGCGATGGTGGTATTATTTTCCAATCGTTATTTGAAGGTTCGCATATCATTCCTAATCTGCTGAATGATTGAGTGATAAATTTCTTATCAAAATCAATTCCAAGAACCCTTTTTATCTGGGTCTTTCTTAATAAAACTTCATGATTTTTTGGTATTTCTTTATCATTTTTTTCTTCAACAATAGGGCCAGCATTTCCACCACAAAATGACAATACAAGCTCTGAGGCTCGCTCAATTGCTGCTTCCTGAATTTTGGGATCAACCCCTCTTTCAAAGCGATGAGATGATTCAGTATGTAAGCCGTATTGACGAGCCTCGCCAATAATAACTTCTGGTTTGAAAAAAGCACTTTCTATCAATATGTTTTTAGTTTGATTAGAAACAGCGCTATCAAATCCACCCATTAGACCAGCCATTGCAATAGGTCCAGATTTATCAGCTATTAATAGAGTCTTATCTTTAATTTCAATTTCCGTTTCATCAAGCAGCTTTAATTTTTCCTTGCCTTTTGGAAAACGGACTTCGATTCCACCGGTCAATAAATCATTATCAAACATATGTAATGGTTGGCCCAGCTCTAGCATTACAAAGTTTGCTATATCAACAACGATATTTATGCTCTGTATCCCTGAACATCGTAATTTCTCAGACATCCATAGTGGTGTTTTGACACTTAGATCAACATTTTCAACAATTCGACAAACATATTTTGGGCAGGCTTCTTTTGCCGATAATTTAACCTGGGATGCATTCTCGGTGCTAACTTCTATCGTCTTTTTCTCATATTCACTGAAATTAGACTGATTGATGACTGCTAATTCTCTTGCTATACCATAGATACTAAGGCAATCACCACGATTGGGAGTGAGAGACAGATCGATAATATTGTTGTCGCTATCGATTAATTCGTCGAGAGGTTTGCCGATAGGCTCATGTTTGGATAATTCAATTATTCCCGAGCTATCATCGCTTAATCCTATTTCGCTTGATGAGCATAGCATTCCGCATGACTCGATTCCCTTTAATTTTACTGGTTTTAGTTTTGGTTGATTTGCTAACTGTGCACCAACTTTTGCAAGTACCGTTCGCATTCCTTTTTTTACATTAGGTGCTCCACAAACAATACTTAATAAATCTTTTTCTCCGACATCAACTTCACAAATATTTAATCTATCAGCATTCGGATGTTTTTTTACTGACCTTACTTCAGAAACAAATAAACCTTCAAACTTATTACATGCTTTAGTTATATCATCAACCTCTAATCCCGCCATTGTTAATTGATATGACAACTTATTGGAATCAATTTTTGGATCTATGATCTCTCTTAACCAATTTTCACTAAATTTCATTTAAAAATTCCCTTGCCTATTTCAATGAAACTGATCGAGAAACTGTAAATCATTTTCAAAAAATAACCTTAAGTCATCGACGCCGTAATAAAGCATTGCTAAACGTTCAACACCCATACCAAACGCAAGCCCCATATACTTCTCTGGATCTATACCAACATTTTTCAAAACATTTGGATGAACCATGCCACAACCTAGTATTTCGAGCCAACCATGATCGCCAAGAATATCTACTTCTGCTGATGGTTCTGTAAATGGGAAATATGATGGACGGAAGCGTGTTTCTAGCTTCTTTTCAAAAAATATTTCCAAAAAATTGATCAAAAGACCTTTTAAATCAGAAAAGGTTACAGATTCATCAACTATTAATCCTTCAACCTGATGAAACATTGGTGTGTGTGTCATATCTGAATCACATCTATAAACACGGCCAGGTGCAATGAAACGAAAGGGAGGGCTATCATTTTGCATCACTCTTATTTGAACAGAAGATGTATGTGTTCTTAATAAACGTCCATCTTCAAAATAGAAGGTATCATGCATTGCTCTTGCTGGATGATGTTCAGGAATATTTAAAGCTTCAAAATTATGATACTCATCCTCAACCTCTGGTCCATCTACAACATCAAAACCAATTTGTTCAAACAAACTTTCAATTCGTCTCATTGTTAATGTGATTGGGTGAAGTCCTGCTCGTCTCACTCCTTTGCCAGGCAAACTAACATCAACAGATCCCTTATCAATTGCTTCTTTTAATTGCTCATTCTTGAAGCTATCTTTTCTATCCTCTAATGCATTTTGAATTAATATTTTGACATCATTAATGACCTGTCCGGCTTTTGGTCTTTCTTCCGCGGGTAGCTTTCCAAGTGTTTTTAATTGTTCAGTTAATTTACCTTTTTTACCTAGATAATTAACTCGAATCTGCTCTAAATGCTTTAAATCAGGAGCAGAATTAATCTCTAACAAGGCTTGATCTTTTAGTTTGGTGGTTTCTTTCAATTTTTTAACCTATTCAAGCTCACAAAAAAGACGATATATCAGTTTTTTACTATCATTTTCAATAAATTATACAATAAAAGACACAATAAAGTCTTCGCTGCAACGGGAGTAATTAAAAAAAAAGCCTCATAAATGAGGCCTTACTTAAACATAATCTGTATGCGAATTGATTTAGTTAGTCAGGCAAGATTTTGCATGATTTGCTAATGAGCTAAATGCCTTCTTATCAAATACTGCTAAATCGGCTAAAACCTTTCTATCAATTTCGATTGATGCCTTACTTAAACCATTTATTAATCGGCTATATGAAATACCATTCTCTCGTGCAGCCGCATTAATACGAGAAATCCAAAGCGCTCTAAATTGTCGTTTGCGTTGACGCCTATCACGATATGAATATTGACCAGCCTTAGTTACTGCCTGCGTAGCAACACGAAAAACATTTTTTCGTCTCCCGCTATAACCTTTAGCCTGTCCAATAACTTTTTTATGCTTTGCGTGCGAAGTAACACCACGTTTTATTCTTGGCATTATTTTAAACCCTCTCTATAAATAGGGAACCAAACGAGCTATAGCCTTTTGGTCATTATCATGTATCGCAATCGTTGAACGTAACTGACGTTTTCGTTTGGTGCTCTTCTTCGTCAATATATGACTACGATGTGATTGGCGATGTTTAAATTTTCCCGATGCACTTCTTGAAAAGCGTTTAGCTGCACCACGATTTGTTTTCATTTTAGGCATCTATTTTATAACTCCAATTATACAAATTTATATTTATTATTTCTTTGGTGCGTAAACCATTACCATTTGTCTTCCCTCTAGTTTTGGTAATTGCTCAACAATTCCATACTCTTCTAGATCATTCTGTATTCTTTCTAACATCCTGCTGCCGAATTCTTGATGGGCCATTTCCCTGCCACGAAATCTAAGCGTTACTTTTACTTTGTCTCCATTTTGAAGAAATTTTATCAAACTTTGCAGTTTAACCTGGTAGTCATTTTCTTCTGTACTTGGTCTAAATTTAATTTCTTTAACGTGTATTTGCTTCTGTTTCTTTTTAGCAGCATGTTTTTTCTTATTTTGCTCAAAAGCATATTTGCCATAATCCATGATTCGACAAACAGGCGGTTCAGCATTTGGAACTATTTCGACTAAATCTAATTCAGAATCTTCCGAAAGTTTTTGAGCTTCGGCAATCGAAACAATACCAACTTGATCGCCTTCAGCATTTATTAATCGAACCTCTGGTGAGGTTATATTCTCATTAAGACGTGTCTGCTTTTCTAAACTAATAAATCATTCCTCCAAATCAATACGCCCAAGACGTGATATATCGCCTTCTAAGCGTTGTATAAAATCTTCAAGTGTCATCGAACCAAGATCATCGCTATTTCTAGTGCGTACAGCAACCTTATTCTCTTGTTCTTCACGCGCACCCAAAATAATCTGGTACGGCACGCGTTGCATAGCGTGGTCGCGAATTTTAAGCCCGATTGTCTCATTTCTCAAGTCATCTTCGACCCTAAAACCCTGTTTTTTCAATATTTTCAAAACTTTTTTTGTGTATTCGGTTTGATTTTCGGTGATTGACACCACAACAGCTTGAACTGGAGCCAGCCAGACGGGATATGAACCAGCGTAATTCTCAATCAAAATACCAATAAATCTTTCCATTGAACCCACGACGGCCCTATGCAGCATAACGGGAGTATGTTTTGAACTATCCTCAGCAATATAACTCGCACCCAGTAATTCAGGCATCGAGAAATCAACTTGTATTGTTCCGCACTGCCATATCCGACCAATACAGTCTTTTAAAGAAAATTCAATCTTAGGCCCATAAAATGCACCTTCTCCGGGCTGCAACTCGCATTCAAGCTTATTCTTGTCTATGGCTAATTTAAGTGCACTTTCAGCCTTATCCCAAATTGCATCACTTCCCACTCTTTTATCTGGACGAGTTGAAAATTTAATAATTATTTCGTCAAAACCAAAATCACCATAGACCTCAAATAACATGGTTATAAAATTAGATACCTCACCTTGAATTTGCTCCTCAGTACAAAAAATATGAGCATCATCCTGAGTAAAATTTCTCGCCCTCATCAACCCATGTAGCGTACCAGATGCTTCATTTCTGTGGCACGAACCAAACTCTGCAAGCCTAATCGGGAGTTCTCGATAACTCTTTAAACCTTGATTAAATACTTGCACATGACACGGACAATTCATTGGCTTTATCGCATAGTCTCTATTTTCAGAACTTGTTGTAAACATATCATCACGAAATTTGTCCCAATGACCAGACTGTTTCCACAAACTAATATCCACAACTTCCGGCGTATGAATTTCCTCATAACCGTGCTGTTTCATTTTTTCACTAATATATTCCTCGATAACTTTATAAATAGCCCATCCTTTCTGATGCCAGAAAACCATACCCGGTGCTTCTTCTTGAAAATGAAATAAATCTTGTTTTTTTCCTAATTTTCTATGATCTCTCTTTTCTGCTTCTTCAAGCTGAACTAAATACTGTTTCATTGACTTTTTATCTTGCCATGCTGTGCCATAAATACGTTGCAGCATTTTATTGTCAGAATTACCACGCCAATACGCGCCAGCTAATTTCGTTAATTTGAAGTGACGAAGGTGACGAGTATTTGGAACATGAGGTCCGCGACACATGTCCGTATATTCCTCATGATAGTAAAGTTTAATAATCTCGTTATCTGATATCTCACCAATTATTTCTTGTTTATAAGGCTCATTTCTTTCGATAAAAGTCTGCATAGCTTTGTCTCGCGAAACTACTTCGCGAATAACATCATAATCTTTTTTAATGAGTTCATTCATTCGAGATTCAATCTTTTGGAGATCGTCTGGAGTGAGAGGTGTCTCTGTATCAATATCATAATAGAAGCCATCTTGTATCACTGGTCCAATGGCCATTTTTGCATTCGGATATAACTGTTTTACTGCATGACCCATTAGATGTGCAAAAGAATGGCGAATAATCTCAACACCCTCTGGATCTTTATTCGTAATAATTCTTAAGTGAGTATCATTTTCAATTAATTCACAGGCATCATGCAGCTCATCATCGATATATCCAGCAATCGCTGCTTTTCCTAAACCTGGGCCAATATCCTGCGCTACCTGCATGATTGTCAAAGGCTTTTCATATTCCCGTTGAGTATTATCCGGCAATGTAATAGTGGGCATATCAGCTCCTTTTTAATCAGTGGTGACCCCCACAACAGGCCACGTGCTTAAAGGACCACTAAAAAGAGGTCAATTTTTTTCCAACTCATTGTTAAGTTGGTAGGCGCGGTCGGACTCGAACCGACGACCCCTAGCATGTCGAGCTAGTGCTCTAACCAGCTGAGCTACGCGCCTATGAAAGCAAAGTAGCATACAGTTTGTTAGTCAATTTTAACAGTACCATTAAAAAATTGTACTTATTAATGAACGAATTTATGCTGTATCAGTATCCTCAAAGCCCAGATAATTTTTTTGCATTGACTCTATTTCATCTCTTAGATTAGCTGCCTCTTCAAATTCTAAATCACGGGCATGCTGGTACATCTTTTTTTCTAGAACTTTTATTTTTTTCATCATAATTTCTGGAGGAAGAGTTTCTAGGTTTTTATATTCATTATTTTTAAATTTATTTTTAGAGCCTCTTTTATTTGCATGTGCTCCCTCTAAAATATCTGTAATATTTTTTTTAATTCCTTTTGGCACAATATTATTTTGATTGTTATATTCCTTTTGTTTTTTTCTTCGCCTTTCTGTCTCATCAATTGCAAAACGCATAGAGTTAGTTATTTTATCGCCATATAAAATTGCTTTTCCATTTAGATTTCTAGCAGCTCGTCCAACCGTTTGAACTAAAGTTGTCCCTGAACGTAAAAAACCTTCTTTGTCTGCATCAAGTATTGCTACCAAAGAGACTTCTGGCATATCTAAACCTTCTCGTAATAGATTAATTCCAACTAGAACATCAAATTCACCCTTTCTCAAATCACGAATAATTTCCACTCTCTCAACAGTATCAATATCAGAATGAAGATATCTTACTCTTTGGCCATGTTCAGAAAGATATTCAGTTAAATCTTCAGACATTCTTTTAGTCAGAGTTGTTACTAAAACACGCTCATTGACTTCAACACGTAAGTTAATTTCAGATAATAAATCATCAACCTGAGAGTTTGCTGGTCTCACTTCTATAATTGGGTCCAATAAACCTGTTGGTCTAATAACCTGTTCAATGAGCTGGGATGAATGTTCATTTTCATAAGGACCTGGGGTAGCTGATACAAAAATTGTCTGTGGCGTTAATTTTTCAAATTCATCAAATCTAAGTGGCCTATTATCAAGAGCAGATGGCAGTCTAAACCCATATTCAACAAGATTTTCCTTTCGAGAACGATCGCCGCGATACATGCCTCCCAGCTGTGGAACGCTGACATGGCTTTCATCTATAATCATTAAAGCATCCTCTGGTAAATAGTCAATCAATGTGGGTGGAGGTTCCCCGGCGCTTCTTCCTGATAAATAGCGTGAGTAATTTTCGATTCCCGAGCAATAACCAATCTCATTAATCATCTCAATATCAAATTGAGTTCTCTGCTCGAGGCGCTGAGCTTCAACTAATTTATTATTTGATTCAAGATCTCCAAGACGCTCTTTTAATTCAACCTTTATCGATTCAACAGCATCTAATAAAACTTGACGCTCAGTTACATAGTGTGTTTTGGGGTGAATTGTAATTCGTGGTAAATTTTGTGATACCTCTCCTGTTAATGGATCGAATCGATTGATAGACTCTATTTCATTGTCGAATGTTTGAATTCTAATTGCTTCTCTTTCTGATTCAGCTGGAAAAATATCAATAACATCGCCACGAGTACGAAACATGCCTCTATGGAGTTCCACTTCATTTCGAGTATATTGTAATTCAGCTAATCTTCGAAGAAATGCTCTTTGATCAAAGATATCTCCTCGATCAACGTGTAATACCATTTTCAAATAGCTAGATGGATCTCCTAATCCATATATAGCAGAGACAGTGGCTACAATTATTGTGTCTCTACGCTCAAGTATCGCCTTAGTCGCAGATAAGCGCATTTGTTCAATGTGCTCATTAATAGAAGCATCTTTTTCAATATACGTATCAGTTGTTGGAACATAGGCTTCTGGTT
>CAJWRJ010000030.1 GCA_913046215.1 uncultured Legionellales bacterium
TCTTAATATTTTTAACTTATTTGTAGAGGATGTCATGATGTCAGACGAAAAGTATCAATCTTTCGTTATAAGAGGAGTATTATTACTCATACAATAATTTGGAGTCATGAGTAGTATTATATAAATATGTATAAGTATGATAATTACGACCAAACCATTGTAAATGAAAGGGTTGAGCAATTTAGAGATCAAACTCGTCGTTATTTAGCTGGTGATTTGAGTGATGACGAATTTCGCCCACTTCGTTTAATGAATGGGCTTTACATACAAAGACATGCACCCATGCTGCGGGTGGCGATACCGTATGGTTTATTGTCTAGTAAACAATTGAGAATGCTTGCACATATTTCTAGAAAGTACGATAAGGGCTATGGCCATTTTAGTACACGACAGAATATACAATTTAATTGGCCCGCATTAGAAACCGTTCCTGATATTTTGGCTGATCTTGCAACAGTAGAGATGCATGCAATACAAACTAGCGGAAATTGTATTCGTAATACTACATCCGATCAGTTTGCTGGGATTTCAAAAGATGAAATTGAGGACCCCAGACCATACTGCGAGATTATTAGACAGTGGTCGACTTTTCATCCTGAATTTTCTTTTTTACCAAGGAAGTTCAAAATTGCAGTGTCGGGGTCTAAAGGCGATCGTGCCGCTGCAATGGTTCATGATATTGGATTGTATTTAGTTAATAACGAAAAGGGAGAAGTAGGTTTTAAAGTTTTTGTTGGCGGTGGTTTGGGAAGAACACCATATATTGGCAAATGCATAAGAGACTTTCTAGAGAAAAAATATTTACTATCATACATAGAGGCAATTTTGCGTGTTTATAATAGGTTTGGTCGTAGGGATAATATCTATAAAGCTAGAATAAAAATTTTAGTCAATGATGTTGGTCAAGAGGAATTTGGTAAGCAAGTTGAAAAAGAATGGCTTCATATTAAAGAGGGTGTTCTTAAGCTAGACCAAAAGGAAATAGATTATGCTAAGTCTTTTTTTACATCTCCGACGTATAGTAAGGATGCTGTAGATGACACAAGTTATAATGAGGCAAAAAAATCTAATAAAAGTTTTTTAAACTGGACAACTAGAAATTTATACTCGCATAAAATTCCAGGTTATACGGCAGTTATTATCTCACTAAAAGCCCCTGATATTGCACCAGGCGATGCTACTGATGAACAAATGGATTTCATAGCTGAATTGTCCGACCTATATAGTTTTGGAGAAATTATTGTCACGCATGATCAAAATCTCGTATTACCAAATGTGAAACAAGTCGATTTATTTCTATTATGGGAAAAATTAAAAACAAAAAATCTTGCAACATCGAATATTGGTCTTCTTACAGACATGATTTGTTGTCCGGGGTTAGACTTTTGCTCATTGGCTAATGCAGGATCAATACCAATCGCAAAACAAATTAATGAAAAATTTGATAACTTAGATTATCTACATGATATTGGTGATTTGAAAATAAAAATGTCAGGATGTATGAATGCATGCGGTCATCATCATGTTGGACATATTGGAATCTTGGGTGTTGATAAGAAAGGTGAGGAATTTTATCAACTAACATTGGGGGGTTCCTCTGAAAATGATGCTACGCTTGGTGATCGACTAGGACCTGCAATTGCTAAAACAGATGTCGCCGATGTAATCGGTAAATTACTTGATGTTTATGTCAAATTACGCGAAGAAGACGAGAGATTTTTAGATACGTATCGTCGAATTGGTATTACACCATTTAAAGAAAATGTTTATGCAAGTAATTAAAGACAAATCTATTATTAATGATGAATGGTCATTGATACGCAATATCGAAAATTCCGATCCAATCCCCGATGGCGATGTTATTCTACCTTTTTTATTTTGGGAGGCTAATCGGGAAAAATTAATTAATTCAAAAGATAAACATGCGATTTGGGTTGATGGCTCAATAGAAACAGAATCTATAGCTAATGATTTAAAGTACTTTATTATTATTGCTCTTGATTTTCCTACATTTAAAGATGGTCGATCGTATTCACATGCTCGTCTTTTGCGTGAGCGTTATAAGTATGAAGGCGAGTTACGAGCTATTGGAGATGTTTTGCAAGACCAATTATTTTTTATGAAACGCTGCGGTATTGATAGTTTTAAAGTTCGAGATGACAAGAATATTGAAGAAGCACTAAAAAGTTTTAAAGATTTTAGCGTACGTTATCAAGCAGCAGCGGATGATGATGCAACAATTAGTAGCCAGCGTAAATTTAAATAGTTAGTACAGTTACTGATGGTTTATTTAGCGCATCATCGCTTTGAAATCCCTGCACCAATAGTATTTTTTGTCCTGCTGAAGCTAATTTCTCTTTAATAACAACATTTCTAGCAACTACAGCTGGATCTTTTTCTTCAATTATTTTTATCAAACCTTCTTTTTTAAAAAAGTTTACCCACCCTGATAAAGGCTCAGTTTTTCCTGCTAATTTTCCAGTTTTTGGTTGTGATGGCACTGATTCAGTAATACTCATTTCAAGCTCTAACATGGTTTTACCATCAAATTCTTGAAAACGTTGCCAGTAAAGATCTCTTGCTGAGTTTTTAAGGAATGCTTTTTTAGGTTTCATCAAAATTTTTATTTTCGATTCTGATAAAATTGGAACTACACCCCAATGCATTAAAATTCTTTGACACACGTTAATAGTTTTGGTTATTGCAATAATTGGTGCAGCTGGTCTAGCTGAACTCATTGTAGCTGCAGTCGCTCCGCTTTTTGAAATAACAACAACTGCACGAACCTTAAGATCTTGAGCTAACCTAGACATTGAATTAGCTACTGCATCCCAGACTGGGATTGCAACTTTGCTAGCGTTACTTGAAATTTTTGAACCATACACATTGTTTGTCCAAAGATATATCTCTGTTTGTCTTGCTATACGATCCATCATCTTAACCGCATCTACTGGAAATGCGCCAACTGCTGTCTCTCCAGATAGCATAATTGCATCAGTGCCAAGTGTTACTGCGTAGGCAACATCCGTTACTTCAGCACGGGTGGGTCTTGCATTTTCAATCATTGATTCCAACATTTGAGTTGCCACGATAACAGGTTTAAATTTTTTTCTGGCGAGATCTATAAGCTGATGTTGTGCGACTGGTACTTGTTCTGGATTGAGCTCAACACCTAAATCACCACGTGCAACCATAATCCCATCGGCTGCTTTTATTATCTCTTTTGCATCTTCCAACGCTTCTGGTTTTTCAATCTTAGCAATGATTTGACCATTACAGGAATTCTCTTCAACTAATTTTTTCAAATCATAAATATCAGAGGCAGAGCGAACGAATGAAAGCGCTAAGAAATCAACTCCAAGTTCAAGTGCTAGTTTTGCATCTTCTTTATCTTTCTCGGTTAGCGATGGTGCTGATACATTTACTCCTGGAAGGTTTATTCCCTTATGGTTACCCAGTACTCCACCATAAACAACTGTACATTTTATCTCTGTATCATTAATTTCATTTACTTTCAGTTCAAGTGTGCCATCAGCTAATAATATGCGATTACCAATTTCAATGTCTTTTGCCAATTCTTTATATTGAGATGGAATTAAATTCGAGTTACCAATCACATCACGTGTTGTTACGACAACAGATTGATCGTTTATTAACTCAATCTTGTCATTCTCGAATTTACCTGTACGTATTTTTGGGCCGCAAAGATCAGCTAGAATACTAATTGTTTTATCTAGTTCTTTTGCCGCTTTCCTTATTTTTAGATAGGTTTCTTCGTGGTATTTGTGATCGCCATGTGAAAAGTTTTGTCTAAAAATGTTGACACCAGCATTGATTAAATCTTTTATTTGTCCAAATTCACTACTTGCTGGTCCGAGTGTGGCAATAATCTTTGTGCGTCGAATTTTCAACGAGCTGGTTGCAGTATCAATCAATTTGAAAGTTACTCCTTGTACGTAAAATATAAACTTATATTTTTTTTAGCTGTATATTTTAGAATGGAATATCATCATCAATATCATCCATTGGAGATTCAACTGATGCCGACTGTTTTTTTTCTTTAGCAGGAGTTTCGTCTGAGGCAGGGGGGGCGTACCCTTGATTACTTGAATTATCATCTCTGCTTCCAAGCATTTGCATCTCATTTGCTACAATTTGTGTCGTGTATCGGTCATTACCTTCCTTATCTTGCCATTTGTTAGTCTGAAGACGGCCCTCTACATAAATTTGCCTTCCTTTTTTTAGATACTCAGCAACAATTTCTGCTAGTTTTCCAAAGAATACAACACGATGCCATTCAGTCTTTTCTTGTTGCTCCCCACTATCTTTATCACGCCATGACTCTGTTGTTGCAAGACTAACATTAGCAACAGCATTACCGCTTGCTCCATATCGTACTTCAGGGTCATTACCTAAATTTCCAATAAGCGTGACTTTATTTACACCCCTTGCCATTATAATTCTCTCCTAATGATTTGCTGTTTGATCCAATTAAGTTGTTTTCGTATTCTCGCTTCAGACTGCTTCTTCTTCAAGCTCATTTTTGCTTAGACTCTCCATTTTAGACAAAACCACTATTAGGCATATCCAAAAAAAAGTCATAAATAGGCATATTACATGAACACTTGCCAGCCCAAAATGTTGAAAAAAGAATCCGCCTATCAATCCCCCCATGAATATACCAATAAATTGCGATGTTGAATAAACACCGAGTGCAGTTCCTTTTGTTTTCTGATGTGTGGTTTTTGAAACCATAGAGGGAAGTAGGGCCTCTAAATAGTTAAAAGCGCCAAAAAATAATATCAGAAAAAGTACTACTAAATTAAAGCTAAGTTCAAATAAAGCCAGACCAATCTGAGAGAGCATTATCAATATAATACTAAATCTTAGAAATAATTTTTCTTTATTTAGACGCTCTCCAAAAACCATAAATGGCACCATAATGAACAACGATAAGAATATGGCAGTTAGATACACTTGCCAGTGTATAGCAGGTTCTATTTGAATAGCTTCTTTTAAAGTAATTGGAATTACAACAAAGTTTGCCATTAAAATTAAGTGAGATGAAAAAATACTAATATTCAGTTTAATTAGCGACGGATTGAAAATCACTCTTTTCACATTTATTGAACTTAATTTATTGGCTCTCTCATTTTTTTTTGCTGGATTTGGCACCATAGTTAGTAAGACTATGATTGCGATGATTGAAAAGCATGTACTTAGAAAAAAAATGCCATCTATTCCAATATATTCATATAATATTGGCCCCAGAATAAAAGCAATTGAAAATGCAGCACCAATACTAATACCAATAAATGCCATTATTTTAGTTCTTGATTCTTCCTCTGTAAGGTCTGCAGCAAGCGCCATGATCGCTGCCGCAACTGCACCGGCACCTTGTAGAGCCCGTCCAATTAGTAAGCCATAAATTGAATCTGCCATTGCCGCGATCAGACTACCTATACCAAATATTATTAGACCCAGCACAATGATTGGTTTTCTACCCCATCTATCTGATAGCATTCCAAATGGAATTTGTAGAATAGCCTGAGTTAAGCCGTAAATCCCAAGTGCCAATCCTAATAATTGTGGCGTTGCATACATATATGTACTTTCTGTGAGACTCAGAATCGGCAAAATTATAAATAACGGCAGCATTCGCAAGAAGAAAACCAATGCGAGTGATAATGCGGCTTTTAGCTCTGTAGCTGACATAGACAACGAACTCTTCAATTTGAAGTTAATTTGGCTTGAAATCAAAAAAACATTTATATTAGCAGGTTGCTTCTAAAATAGTGAAATTTTTATAAATGGATACAATTCGCATTCGTGGTGCTCGAACCCATAATCTAAAAAATGTCGATTTAGATATTCCAAGGGATAAATTGGTTGTTGTAACAGGAATATCCGGTTCTGGAAAATCTTCGTTAGCCTTTGATACTATTTATGCTGATGGTCAAAGGCGTTATGTTGAGTCACTGTCTGCTTATGCAAGACAATTTCTATCAATGATGGATAAACCTGACGTAGATCATATCGAAGGATTATCACCGGCTATTTCCATTGAACAAAAAAGTACTTCTCATAATCCACGTTCAACAGTTGGAACAATTACAGAAGTATACGATTATCTACGACTGTTGTTTGCTAGAGTTGGTGTTCCTCATTGCCCAAAACATCAGACTCCATTAAAGGCACAAACTGTTTCACAAATGGTTGATCACGTGCTAAATCGTAAAGAAGAGGAAGCCTTATTATTATTAGCACCTGTTGTATCTGAGCGAAAGGGAGAACATCTTCAGGTAATAGATCGTCTACAGGCGGAGGGTTTTATTCGTGCACGCATTAACGGCGAAATTGTTGAGCTTGATCATGCACCCAAACTCGAATTACATAAGAAGCACACGATAGAAGTTGTTGTTGATCGTTTTAAAGTAAGAGAAGATCTTCGTTTACGGTTGTCTGAATCATTCGAGACAGCTTTGAGATTATCAGAAGGTACCGCACTCATTGTTCCAATGGATGGTAAAGGGAAAAAAACTGAGCAGTTATTTTCCTCGAGTCATAGCTGTAGTAAATGTGGGTATAGTTTAAATGAGTTAGAGCCAAGATTATTTTCTTTTAATAATCCAGTAGGTGCTTGTCCTGAATGTGACGGATTAGGTGTAATTCAATATTTTGATCCAGAAAAAGTTATTCAAAATATAGATTTGAGCTTACCCGGCGGCGCAATAAAAGGATGGGATAGAAGAAATATTTACTATTTTCAGATGATAAAGTCGATTTCATCTCATTATAAATTTGATATAGATATGCCATTCAAAAAGCTTCCAAAAAAAATAAAAGACATTTTGTTGTATGGAAGTGGTGACGAAGTTATTGAATTTGAATATCTACGTGGAGGTAAACGATCAATAACACGCAGTCATACCTTTGAAGGAGTTATCCCTAATCTACAACGTCGATATCTTGAAAGTGAATCTGCAATGGTAAGAGAGGAGTTATTAAAGTACCAGCAACACAAACCATGTTCTGACTGTGGGGGCACAAGATTAAATGAATCTGCACGTAATGTTTTTATTGAAAATATTACTTTGCCTGATATCACCGCTATGTCTGTGAGTGATGCTAAATTATTTTTTGAGTCGCTAAAACTTACTGGCGCTAGAGGAAAAATTGCATCGAAAATATTAAAAGAGGTTAATGATAGACTTATTTTTTTAGTTAATGTTGGATTAAATTATTTAACTCTCGATCGCAGCGCGGAAACTCTATCAGGAGGGGAGGCGCAGCGCATTCGTTTAGCCAGTCAAATAGGCGCAGGTTTGGTTGGTGTAATGTATATTCTTGATGAACCCTCCATTGGATTGCATCAAAGAGATAATAAACGCCTCCTGAAAACCTTGTTTCATCTACGTGATTTAGGAAATACCGTAATTGTTGTCGAACACGACGAAGAAGCAATAAATGCAGCTGATCACGTTATCGATATTGGCCCGGGAGCGGGCATTCATGGTGGAAAAATTGTTGCGCAAGGTACACCAAAAAAAATCACTATGAATAACAAATCTCTAACAGGGCAATATCTCGCTGGAAAAAAAGAAATAAAAATTCCAAATGAACGAACACCATTCAACGAAAACAAGACTTTGAAGTTAAAAGAGGCTAGCGGCAATAATTTAAAACAGGTTAATCTTACAATACCATTAAGTTTAATGACTTGCGTAACTGGTGTATCCGGTTCTGGAAAATCTACATTAATTAATGATACTCTTTACCAGATAGTTGCTCATAAGATCAACCGTGCAAACACTAACCCCGCGCCCTATGTTTCAATTAACGGCTTGGAGCATTTGGATAAAGTGGTGGATATTAATCAAAGTCCGATTGGCCGTACTCCTAGATCTAATCCGGCAACATATACAGGATTATTTACACCAATTCGTGAATTATATGCAGCAACACCAGAAGCACGTTCTCGAGGTTATAAATTAGGACGTTTTAGTTTTAATGTTAAAGGGGGGAGGTGTGAAGCATGCCAAGGCGATGGCCTTATAAAAGTAGAAATGCATTTTTTACCTGATGTTTATGTGCCTTGTGATCTTTGTAAAGGCAAGCGTTATAATCGTGAAACATTAGACATTCGCTATAAGGGTAAAAATATACACGAAACGTTAGAAATGAGTGTTGAGGAAGCTAGAGAATTTTTTGATGCCATACCTGTTTTAGCTCGTAAATTACAAACATTAATGGATGTTGGATTGTCGTATATCAAGCTTGGTCAAAATGCGACAACGTTATCAGGCGGTGAAGCACAGAGAGTAAAATTATCAAAGGAACTCTCAAAAAGAGACACTGGGAAAACACTCTATATTCTCGATGAACCAACGACCGGACTTCATTTTCATGACATCCAGCAATTGCTTGATATACTTCACAGATTAAAAAAGCATGGCAATACAATTATTGTAATAGAGCATAATCTTGACGTGATAAAAACAGCTGACTGGATTATTGACTTAGGTCCCGAGGGTGGTGATGGAGGCGGGGAAATAATTGCGATTGGAACGCCAGAAGAATTAGCTAAGCATACTACTTCATACACAGGTAAATTTTTGAAACAAATGCTAAAAAAATCTGGTGCAAGTAATAATATTAAATTAGTTAAAGCTTCTTAATTTTTTTTACTCAAATTTACAAATAGCTTATGGGAGATTTTAATTTATGAGTGTTTTAATATGCGGGTCTATTGCATATGACCATATTATGGTTTTCCCAGATCAATTCAAAAATCATATCCTTCCAGATAAAGTTCATATTCTTAATGTCTCTTTTCTTGTTCCGAAAATGCGAAAAGAATTTGGTGGGTGTGCTGGCAATATTGCATACAACCTTAATTTACTCGATGATTCGGCTGCTCTTCCAATGGCTACAGTTGGTGAGGATTTTTACGCATATGAATGTTGGATGAAAAAACACAATATTAATCAAAAACACATTAAAACGATTAAAGACTCATTCACAGCACAAGCGTTTATAACAACCGATATGGATGATAATCAAATTACTGCATTTCACCCAGGCGCAATGAACTACTCACAAGAAAATAAAATAAATAATATTGGTAGAGTAGTTTTAGGAATTATTTCACCGGATGGTCGAGATGGAATGATTAGTCATGCGCAGCAATTTGTAGACTCCAATACTCCTTTTATTTTCGATCCTGGTCAGGGAATGCCTATGTTTGACGGAAAGGAACTCAATGAATTTATTGAGCAAGCAACATGGGTAACTGTTAATGATTATGAATGGCAAATGATGAAAGATAAAACTGGTTTTGAAGAAAAAGAAATTGTAGAGAGAGTGTCAGCATTAATAATTACCTATGGTGGTAATGGATCAAAGATTCATACCAAAGATAGAACAATAGAAATCCCAGCAGTTACACCAGAGGCGGTTGTTGATCCAACGGGATGCGGCGATGCTTTTCGCGGTGGGCTGCTTTTTGGTTTAATTAATGATATGGATTTGGAGACAACAGGAAGAATTGCATCGATGATGGGATCAAAAAAAATATCTTGTCATGGAACCCAAAACCACTCATTCACACTTGATGAATTCAAGTCGTACTTTAAAGATCACTATGGCTATAACTTTTAGTGCCTATATTATTTTTTGTCCTGCTTCACAGCATGCATCGTCTTCATCAGGCAGTCCTCCACCAACACCAATTCCACCAATGCAATTTCCGTTTTTCATAATAGGACGTCCACCAGGGCTCGGTAAAGCATTTCCTGGAATTACACTGGGAACAGAAAACCATAAAAGTGGGTTTTGATCTTTAATACTATCAATTTCCATTGTTGAGCGTTTAAATGATGCAGCAGCCATTGCTTTTGCTTTAGATGTGTCGAAAGTATAAAAACCAGCACCATCTGCTCGTGAGAAATAAACCATTCTTCCTGATTCATCAACAATTGAAACGCTCATAGGTCTATTTAATTCTTTAGATTTTTTATGTGCAGCTTTAGCAATTTTTTCTGCTAACTCAAAAGTCATTTCAATCATAATTTAATATCCTCCTCACATTTGTACCACATATAAAAAAGCCCGCACTAAGCGGGCTTGTTCAATCAATTGATTGAAAAAATTACGCAACCGCTTGTTTTGCTGATTCAAGACGTTCTTTTAATGCCTTAATTTGTCCACGTAATTCTTCCGGTAGATGATCACCAAAACTATCATAGTACTCTTCAATACCTGGCAGTTCTTGTAACCAGCCTTCAATATCAACTCGCAATAGATTTGCTTTATCAGCTTCATCCATCTCTAAATCACTGAAATCAATCCCATCTAAAGTTGGCATTTTACCAATTGGCGTGTCAATTGCATCGGCCGAGTCTACACAGCGCTCAAATACCCACTTTAATACGCGGCTATTCTCACCAAAACCAGGCCACATGAATTTACCAGCATCATTTTTACGAAACCAGTTAGTGTAAAAGATCTTAGGTAATACTGCGCCTTTTTTCTTACCCATATTCAACCAGTGTCCCCAGTAGTCGGCCATGTTATAACCGCAAAATGGAAGCATTGCCATTGGGTCACGACGTAATTGTCCAATAGCACCAAATGCTGCAGCTGTCATTTCAGAAGCAATGATGGTTCCAATAAAAGTACCATGATTCCAATCCAACGCTTCCGTAACTAATGGAACAGTAGTCGCGCGACGTCCTCCAAAAAGTATTGCGCTAATGGGCACACCTTTAGGGTCTTCCCATTCATCAGCAATTACTGGACATTGTGCAGCTGGCGCGGTGAAACGCGCATTAGGATGAGCAGCAGGCGTATCAGATTCAGGTGTCCAATCATTTCCCTTCCAGTCAACTAAGTGCGCTGGAGGTTCATCTGTCATTTCTTCCCACCAAACATCACCATCATCTGTTTCTGCAACATTAGTAAAAACAGAATTGGATTCTAGCGAATACATAGCATTAGCATTTGAGTGCATGCTCGTGCCAGGCGCAACACCAAAAAATCCAGCTTCCGGATTAATTGCATACAATTGACCATCGCTACCGAATTTCATCCAGCAGATATCATCGCCTATTGTTTCAACTTTCCAACCGGGAATCGTCGGTGTTAGCATTGCTAAATTTGTTTTACCGCATGCACTTGGAAATGCACCAGCAACATACTTA
>CAJWRJ010000031.1 GCA_913046215.1 uncultured Legionellales bacterium
AAGTGAACCTGAATATGCCCAAATTTTGGCATGGGGTTACAACTAAGGGTTACAACTTTTTGAACCCTCTCTTTTGGAGAAAAATTAATGATAGGGAGGGGGGGGAAGTGATTTTGAGTAGGGGTTTCAGGAGTGATTGGATTTGGGCTCAAACAAAATTCAGCAAACTCGCTGACTAACAAGCTTCATTTGTGGGTTCGATAACCGCCATCCGTTCAACTTCTCTACGCGTCATTCTAAACAGTTTACCGCTGAGTAAACATTGTGTTGATTCGATTTTTACACAACAGAATTAATGTGCTAGTGATTAGACTCGACCTTTCTGTAATATTTATGAATTCTCGCGCAACCAGATTTTCTATTATTTCCTGAGTGATGCTTTTGATTTAGATACAGTCACTTTATGAGGTTATTATCGGCAAGTGCTGTGGAAACAACGATTTGCTGATCTAAACCGTCTTTTACTAAGATATTAAGGACGTGTGAGTTTGCAAATGAGAGCGACATGCAAATACCAACATATTATTAATTACCGCTAAAGTATCTTATCTTATTTAAAAACATATGGATTCCGTAACGATGAAATACTTGAGCATTTAAATTATCATTCTAATCGCATTTCATCGCCCAGTTTCCCATAAATATACAGATGCAAATATATTTTTTAGACCAGTTTGTGCATCTTCAACTAGGGTATAAAAAACAGGAACAGTCACTAAGGTAAATAAAGTTGAGGATGTCATTCCGCCTATCAGCGTGTAACCAAAGCTTTGAAAGTCTATACCCACTTCTGCGGAAGACATTAATGTCAATGGAATCATGCCGCAAATTGTCGTTATTGCTGTCATCACAATCGGCCTGAATCGATGACTAGCGGCTTTAAGCAGAGACTGAGTTCTGTCAAGACCGTCTAGACGGAGTCTATTTGCATAGTCAACTAATACGATGCCATTATTTACTACGATTCCCACAAGCAAGGTCGCTCCTACAAGCCCCATTTTATCCATATTAACATCCCCTAAGTAATGAATCCAAATTGCACCCATTGCAGACAAGGGAATGGTCATGATTATAGACAGCGGCATTAGAAAACTTTCAAATAAAAATGCAATCAGCATATATATAAACACTATAGACATAATTACTACAAAAGTTCCGTTTTCTTTATCGGAATTGTCAAAACTAGTTTTCATTTCACTAAAACTGACACCTTCGGGTAAATCGATGTTTCTCTTTGCTTCTTCAATTGCCATTCGAGCCTGGCTTTCTTCTCCAGCTTTTAATTTCATTCCGAAATGATGACTAACTTTTTTATTGTCTCTCCGAATATAGTTCCCTTCATTTTTTTGAAATGATACTTTTGTTATTGCCCCTACAGAGGTAAACTTACCATCCGATGCAGGAACTAAATAATTTTTAACATCATCCAATTCTGCCTTATCTTCCTCAGTAAATTGTAGTCTAATTGGGATTTGTCTTCCCTCGCTCATGAATCTTGGCAATTGACTGCCACTAATGGCGGAACTGATTGTATTTGCCAAACTTCTAGGTTCTACACCTACTGAGCTCGCTTTATCGCGATCAACAATTAGGGACATTTCACTTGGCCCATCATCATTGTTTTTTTCTAAAATCGAGACAACATTTGGAAGCATCTCAAATGTTGGCTTTAATTCCTCAGCAACCTCACGCAATTGCTCGGGGTTGTCTCCAATTAATCTAACATAGTGTCGCGATCGATAATCGTTTCTAGGGACTTCTCCTCTACCTTTGTATCTTACTCTAACACCGGGTTGTTCAGGGCAATTTTCATAAACTTGATCAGCGGCTTCTTCGCGAGTTAATAATGTGTTTCTATTAGATGAAAAATGCCCGGTAAAATGGGCGGTCCAAGTTGTGTAAAATACATCATAAGATTTAATACCTAGCAATTCTTTATTAGTCTCTACATAATTTTCAATATGAGACATATAAACACTTCGCTCTTCAACTAAATAGTTATCAGGAAACCCTACACTTATTTTAAAATCACTTGGTTCTTCATTTTTATGCTCAGAGAAATCAAGTTTTTTATACGCATAAAAATATGATACTGAAATCAAAATAGATAAAATAATAGCAAGATCAATTCTTCGGTTTAAAAAATAAAAAAGTACATTATTGTAAAATTTACTAAATTTGCCAAATGTATTTTCATAAATTATTGAAAGCATTGGGCGTATTTTTTGTGAAAGATTCCACGAACTAACAGAATAATTTTTCTTATCTAAATATTTATCCATAGTTAGGTAAACACATAATGGGATGAATACCATTGCGGTGATTAGAGAAGCCGTTAATGCTGCAACTACAGGTAATGCTAATTTATATAATATAAATCGCATTTCACCGCCAATTAATATTGAAGGCAAGAATACGATCAAGGTTGTCATGGTGGCGGTTGTTATTGCTAAACCAATTTGACTTACACCTTTAATGCAAGCATCACGTCTTGATAACCCGCTTTGATGTAGTCGATGAATATTTTCAGCGACCACTACAGAATTATCTACTAAAAGCCCAACGCAAATCACCAATCCTAAAATTGTTACTGTATTTAACGACTCTTCAGTAAAATACATTGCAGTCAAGGATATCAATAAACAAAATGGAATTGCCATAGCTATAATTACAGTTATACGGAAACGCCTAAGAAAAAAATAAAGTACTGTTCCAGCCATAAAAGCACCCCAAATTCCATTGTTTGCTAAATTATTAAGTCTACTTGCAATCTCAGTCCCTTCATTTTTATATACTCTGATGTAATATCCTGCTAGTGCTGGGTTCTTCTTCATTTTATCCACTGCATCCATTATTCGAGCACTGACTTCTACGCTATTTGCTTCTCCCTCCTTTTTGACCTGTATTCCAATAGATTCCATGCCATTATGCCGATAGTATATTTCATCCATATCAGGCTCAAATTTTATCTCGGCAATATCACTTAGCTTTATGTTGTCATTGATTGGTATATGATTAAGCTCTTCGATTCTACGGAATGTGCTCTTTGATTTTAAAATATATTTTTTCCCTCCATCCACAACTGATCCACTTGATAGCGTGAAATTGTCTCCTCTAAGTTGACCAGCGAGACGTTGCACATTGATTCCATATGCTTCTGCTCGGTTCTTATCTACTTCAATTTGAATTGTTTTTCTATCGACATGAAATTCCACATCTGCCACTCCATCTAGTCTCATGAAAGGCATTATCACATGCTTATTTATTAAGTCATAATGATCCGTGTCCTGGTTATATCCAATAGTCATTCGAACAACTGGTTCAGCTCCAACCTCATGTTTATATATACGCGGTTTCTCTACGCCTTCAGGAAAGCGTGTTCTAGCTCTCTCAACTCTATCTCGAACTTCCCGATATGCTACATCCATATCAGTTCCCTGTTTGAACCTTAATTCTACTCTAGAGGAATTTTTATAAGCATTCGTGGTAATGGAATCTATACCACGAACTGTGCTTAATTCTTCTTCTAGTGGGATTCCTAACTTTTCTAAAATTTCTTCCGGCACACCCGCGTTCCATGGAACATTTACAGCCATATAGTGTCCAGCGGCGCCCCTTGGTTGCATCTCAACAGGAAGCCTATTTGTGGATATTAATCCAACAGCAATAACAGTCAAAAAGAGAACAAAAAGTGTTACCTTACGTTCTAAAGCTAATTTTGTTAAGGGTGTAGTTAAATCTTTTTGCTGCATATATTATTGTTCTTCGACTTTTACAAAACATTAACCGTAAAGATCGAAGAGATAGAAGATAATAGCGATTAATCGATAGCGAATATAAGTTCCCAACTCTTGCTATTATTTTATGTTATATATAATTTGTTTTATTTGTAATATTTTCAATTTTATCTTAGAGGATGGCAATGTAAATTCAAAAAGGTAAATTTAACTTTCATCAAACCACCAATAAGGTGCATTGGGATCGAATTTTAACCAATTTAAAACTTCATCACAATCGAACATAATTGATTGATGCATTTTATGAACAGGTATTTTATTATTCTTTATCCATATATCTATTGTTCCTTGATCTACCTTGAGTAGTTTAGACAATTGCAATTTGTTAACAACCATGCCCTTTAGTAAATTGTGTGCTATTTTTTAAAATTTATTTTTTTACCCCTCCAAAAAAAATAGTTTAAAGAAAGTTGTTACGATTTGCCGAAGAACAGGCAACATCTTAATCAAATGCTATATTGTTTAATTGCTATTTCGATACTTACGTCCATTTAACATAGCCCCTAACCAAGTATACCGGATTACCAATTCATAAAGTAAAAGTAGTAACAAAATTGTGATTGTACAAATGCCCAACAATTTTACATAACTAGGAATATTCCATTGACTAACAATAATTTGAAGTGATTGAATTAATGGAAGATGCATAATATATAGCCAATAAGATGAATCAGATAAATATCGTATCTTACTATTTCCTATTGAAAAGAATTTACTGAAAATTCCAATAAAACCAAAAATTAGAAGCCAAGTGTAAATAACAGTAAAAAAGGCATATGTAATATGACACTTAACCCAATCCATCCCAATAGAATTATTTCTAGTATCAAAAAAATGCAAAGCCAGCATAAATATAGGAATAGATAGAATCCAAAAGATTGGCCAACTTTTATTGTATTTAGTTTCAAATACATCGCGATTAAAACAAACTGCACCAAAACCAAAAAATACCCCATAATATAATAGTGTAGGGGGCCAAGGAATTATGCCAGTATTTGTATCTGGTCCAAAAGACATGAACATCATACTTTGAAAAACAAAAGTAAAAGGGACTAACCATAAGAAAGAAAATGGGGCCTTTAGCAAAATGTCTGGTATCTTTTTAAAATGTAATTTTCTGCTTACCCAAGTCACTATAATGAATCCGACAACCAACCAAAGTAGATAATATAAAAACCATAAATGATGGAATACTGGTATTACAGATAAAAACCATACTCCGCCTATAATTGAAAATAAGCGTTTAACCCATTCTGGTGAATTTTGATTACCCATGAAACCAACAAGAAAATTCTTATTTTGAGGATTAGCTCCATTATTTTTTAGCTTTTCTGCAACTTTTAGCCGACCCTCTATTATTTTGTTTTTGTCCAAAGGTATACGCATCATGTTTCCTATAAACGAAACTATACCCCAGTCTAGACTTGTCATGATAAGAGCATCAGAACCATCTTTATTTTTTAAATTAATATTAGCCCCTCTCTTTATGAGTATTTCAGAGGTTTCAACTGCTCCCAAAATACCTGTCATCATGAGTGCAGTGGTTTTTTTATTATCGCAAATGTCAGGGTCGCCCCCTGCATCAAGTATTAATTCTACCATTCCTGAATAATTATATGAAGCAGCCCAGTTTAAAATAGGAACTCCAGCAGTGTCTTTAGAGTTAGGACTCAAGCCATCTTGAAAAGCTTTTTTTATCAAAAAAAGATTATTTTTCTTTAGTTCATCAAGTGTTTTGAAGGGAATAATAGATTTCGAATATTTTAAATCAGATTCAATTGTTGAGATGGCTTCCTTGTTGGTTAATTTTTTGGAATTACCCCAAGCACCAATTCCAAAATTAAGCGGAATAACAATTATACCAAATACTATCATTGGGACAAAAATACGATTAATACGGTGTTTGAATAAACCTCCGAGACCTCGCTTTCGCCACATCATAGCCGTAAAGAAACCACTCACCAAAAAAAATAGAGGCATTCTAAATCCGTGAATAATATGTAATAATGTTCCATAAGATTTATGCTGGTAAATATCTTGCCCTGGCCAAATGGGATTAGGAAAAAAGGATAAAAGCCCATGTAAAAATATTCCTAGTAACATGGCGAAAGCCCGAAGGGCATCTAGATCATGATACCTGTTTGATTTATCTAACTTCATATTGTTGTAATAACTTAAATTTTAATCTTACTTAGTAATCTTATTGTGATCAGCAATGCCCCACTGCATTTAATTAACAATATTATGCATATCTGCATATTGATAAATATTCAATGAATACAGACAGCAACATTAGGGAATAATCAATTTTAATATAATAAATAGGTCTTTCTGCTATTACTTCAATTGATACCAGTATCATTAATAAGTATTCTGAATTATGTCCATGGGCCGGTTATTTCTAGTGTTAAGCCAGGCCACTGCATATTAACAAATAATGAATTATGATATTTAGAAAAACATGGTCCAGCAAATTCAACCAAATTTCTTGAATTGCATGCTAGTGTATAAAATTCGCCTTCAGGAGTTATGCCGCGAATATATTGTAATTTCGGGCCATCCTCTGCAATGATAATATCTCCCCAAGGCGCAACGGTTAAAGTGTCAGCATATTCACATATTTTAGTATCATTTGGCTCGACAAATAATGTCAATGTTCCTGGGCTTACTTCCTCTTTCCTTTGACCTTCAAAAGTGCTTGGTGTATACTTAAAGATTTGTCCACTCTTATTAGTTCCTCCATTCGTACAAGCAAAATAAATATTTTTATCACTATACCACATTCCTTCTCCTCTTGCAAAGCGTGCTGCCCCACAATTGTGGCCTCTGTATCTTAAATCATCTTCTGGTGATTGAATATCTTCCATATCAATCCATTTCACATCCAGAGTTTGGCCCGGCTCAATTTCTCTTCTGGCAACAAGTTTGTCGGGAATGATATCCAGATTGTCAGCATTAGTATTTATCTCTAATGGCCAATTTCTCAAATCGCATCCATGTTTATCAATTACAAATAAAGCCTGAAGTTTACCACCTTTGTGTAGTTTTCCAGGTATATTTGGGATGTACCTGTAAATAAGACCGTCTTCTCTATCTTCAGTTTGATATACAACCCCGGAATTAGGATCAATTGCAATTGCCTCATGATTGAACCTACCCATATCTTTTAATGGGTTAGGCTTTGCAATGTTAGGCTTAACATAAGGTGGAACTTCAAAGTTGTACCCATGATCCTTTTCATTTAGGCCGCCCTTAATAGTAACATCTTCTTCGCATGTTATCCAACTTCCCCATGGGGTTGGCCCTCCTGCACAATTTCTTGCTGTTCCTACAAGACTTAAAAATTCTTGTTCTACTAAGCGTTCTTTAATATTATAAACTATGTTTGTTGTACCTCCTAAATGAGGTCTGCCTGAACCTTTATCATAAATTAATTTTGAATCAATATTCTTTGCTAATTCATTGATAACCCCAAATGGTCCTTCATCAAATTGGTGAGGGCTTAATTCATGATTTCTAATTAATAGGATTTTCTCTTGATTTATTGGATATGCCGCCATTCCATCAGGAAATCCCGGAACTAAAAATCCATCCGTCATTAGTTTACCTTTTTGAGATATAACTTTATAAGTAAAACCTTTTGGTAAATCTAACAAGCGATTTGGATCACTCAC
Organism: uncultured Legionellales bacterium; assembly: GCA_913046215.1. GTDB lineage: Bacteria > Pseudomonadota > Gammaproteobacteria > Eutrophobiales > Eutrophobiaceae > UBA11869. The sequence continues at coordinate 7,472 of CAJWRJ010000031.1, forward strand.
TAATTCTCCATATTTTAACCATTGGTTTTCATAACCCTGATATCTTGAAGCGGCTTCAGCATATCGTTGTAGACCTGAAAAACCGGCTGTCACTGCAGTTAAATTCTTTAAGAAATTACGTCTATTTTTCACAAACAATTTTTAATCATAATGATGTCACACTTAGGCGGAATTTAGCGAAATATCTGGAAAACTTCTCAAACAATATGGTTAGGCCTATTTACATAATCATCACCAAATATTCGGCTATTCTTTACACAAGAAGGTAAAATAGAAATTATATTTATTCCTTTTTGAATGTTTGACGCGTTCTATTAAGTTGATTTTACACTCTTATTTAAACAATACAAATTAGATGAAGATTAAAAATATTGCCGTTGCGGGTGTCGCATTTCTGGTAATGTCTTGTAGCGCACAGGATTTACGGGATGTCATCGTTAGCCACACCGACGACCAAGGAATCCTTCAACTTTTTCGAATGAAGGAAGACGGTTCCAATAGCTTCCAATTGACGCACTCAGAAACTGGTTGCCGCATGCCCAGTGTCTCACCAAATGGTAAACATCTTATATATGTTGAAAAAGTCGGGCACAGTCTTGCAATAATGTTGTCGACCATTAACGGGAAGAATTCTCGTGTTCTTATAAACAATGGAATCAACCTATATCCCTCTTGGGGTTCGGACTCTAAACATATTGTTTGGATGAAATCGCTGACGGGCACAAAACTACAGGATCCAGTTAGCAATAGTCAGATTCATATTATGGATATTTCAACAAAAAATACACGAAGAATGTTCAGTGATCCTGTGCAAACGAAGTTTAGTAACGGTATGCCCTCGTTGTCTCCAAATGGAAATAAGGTTGCTTTCGTCTCAGATCGGAGCGGAATTTTAAGGATATGGGTAAGCAATGTTGACGGGAGTAAGGCTAGACAAATTTCAATACCACCGTTTGAAAAACATGAGAAACTGGATTTGGCTATCGAACAAAAAGTCCCGGCATGGTCTCCAGACGGTCAATGGATTGCGCATTGGGAAGGAGTGGAGATGATTCATATGAGCCAGTTTACTGGTGTAAAAAACCTTCAGCGTGATCAGCAGATATCTGCCACATTTCATGTCTGGATTGTAAGCCACGATGGCAAACAGCGAAGGAGGGTAGGACATGGGGATGATCCGACATGGTCTCCTGATGGATTCGTCACCCGAGCATTCCCTGATCAGAAAATAGGTAGCCCAAGGGTCGTAGTCAAAACTCTTTCAGGAGAAAAGGATCTCACGATTGTTCCTCACAGAAGAAATTGGGGGAGATTCGCTTGGATTCCAAAAAGCTCACGTAAACAACAGTGATTCTTCATTAATATATACCCAGCGAAAAAGCAAAAAAAATGCCTATCCTCCTGCAGCATCAAAATAAACACCTTCCCGCAACCCGTGGGGGACGTCGCTCAACCGTTTCAAAGTGAGAAAGTCAGTTGGCCAAAACTATCGTATCATCGTTATAGGTTTCTGAGGATACTGATTGAAACTCATCGTACCGGTTATGGTCGTACCGATCGCTGTTAATGGGAGATTGTTCTTCTTTTCTAATTGCATCTAGTTTCTTGAGGAAGTCGTTGTACTCTAGCACCTCAACTTTGCCGTCCATGTGTTCAACAATTGCTGTCATTGATTCTACCCAATCACCTGAATTTAAATAATGAACGCCGTCGATGATCTTGTCTGCCGGGGTATGAATGTGTCCGCATATTACACCATCACAATTTCGCGCTTTAGCCAACTTGACAATTTTTTCTTCAAATTTTGATATGAAATTTACTGCCCTTTTAACCTTGGCTTTTATAACCTTGCTAATTGAGTAGTACGGTTGACCTCTATAGTTACGATACCTATTATAAATCCTGTTTAGTCGAAGGAGTGTTTGATAACCGAAATCGCCGATATGTGCGAGGAATGTGAATTGTGAGGTAATCGTGTCGTATATATCACCGTGAAAAACAAAATATCGTCTGCCATTGAATTCAATTTGTATGTTCTCACGGAAAGTTAGGCGGTCGAACTTTAATGGAAGAATTCGCGATAGTACATCGTCGTGATTCCCTCTTAAATAAGTGATTTGCGTATAATCTTTTTCCATCTTCTTTAATAACAACCGTACGAAACGCGTGTTGTTTTTTGTCCAACGTCCCTTTCGCTTAAGTTGCCAACCATCGACGATATCTCCATTTAGGATTATTTCTTTGCAGGTAATATTTTTAATGAAATGGTTTACCTTTTCGATATTACATCCAATAGATCCCAAGTGCACGTCAGATAGGATTACTTTTCGGTAATGTATTTTTTTCATAGTGTGACCTCCTTTTGGCCGAACCGAAAATATACTTATCACGAATTCATTTGCGCAAATGAAATCAATGATGTAATCATATTATTACGTTTTTGTGCTCATGTTTAAACAATTGAAACATTCTCGTGACAGTGGCACTACTTTAAAAACGTTTATGAAGCACGACTAAAATTTTTAAAGCATTTCCGGCAGTTTGGTTTCACTAAGAAACCTAAAGTAATAAAAGCAACTGACTTTGTAGGCATATTATGCCAATCTGAATTACCAATTAAAATGCTATCCATTTATAATGCTTATTCAAAGAAGGTTAATCAGTTAGAGAAGCTGGCTAAGTTTCCGCCTGATGAAAAGTATTTGAATGTGCTAAAGCATCTGAAAAAGAGTTATTCAGCTATCAAAGTCGCTGAGTTCATCGATCAATTGCTTAAATAATTAAGTGGAATCATTTAAGAGTGCATTCAAATCAATACTTACGGGTAAATCGATGGGTAACGATTACGTTGAGCGAGAGCGTAAGAGCAACATCGACATTAATGAAAGACGACGATTGCTGAGAACGAAGCAATCCAATGAGATGAACCGTCTTAGACAGTGGCAGCAACAGCAGATCCATCAATTGGTGCAGAAAAGCAAAGAGTTGGATCGTCAAATCTCAGATGAGGCTCGTTGAATCCGTTGTGAGAATCAGAAGCCTCACTGCTCTATCGCAGCCGTAAACCGTTCAGAATGAAGGGTGGAGAAGTGGAGCGGGTGAAGGTAATCGAACCCTCTACACACTCAAAACTCCAATGGATAATGGTTTAAGACTGTGCA
>CAJWRJ010000032.1 GCA_913046215.1 uncultured Legionellales bacterium
AAGAGAAAACCGTCATTGGAGGTGAAGAGAAAACCGTCATTGGAGGTGAAGAGAAAACCGTCATTGGAGGTGAAGAGAAGGCCACAAAAACTGCAACACAATCAAATACAACAAAAACAACTGCGACTATTTCCCCAAATACCACAACGTCATCTAAAGAAGATGAAGGTAATTTTGGTCCAGGATCAATAATTAAGCAGCGCTTCAAACTTGAAAAAGTACTTGGTATTGGTGGAATGGGAAAAGTATACAAAGCACTGGATCTCTTAAAAGCCGAAGCAAAAGATAAAAAACCCTATGTTGCCATAAAGTTATTAAACGAAGATTTCAAGGACCACCCAGAAGCTTTTATTTCGCTTCAGCGTGAATCAAGTCGACAACAAAAACTAGCTCACCCAAACATTGCAACGATTTATGATTTCGACCGCGTAGGAGGACCAGGAACACCCGTTTATATAACAATGGAGTTAATGGAGGGTATGGAGCTTAAGGATTTCATAAGAAAAAAAGTACGACAAAAAAAAGGATTACCTTTTGAAGAAGCATACGAAATTATAAAACAGTTGGGAGCGGGACTTACTTATGCTCATGAGCTCAGGTTGGTCCATTCTGACTTTAAACCGGGTAACGCATTTCTTTGTAATGACGGCACTGTCAAGACACTCGATTTTGGTATCGCGCGTGCTGTCAAAAACCCTGTTGCTGGTGAAGCTGAAAAAACGCTTTTTGATCCAGGTAAGCTTGGAGCTTTAACGCCTGCTTATGCTAGTCTTGAAATGCTTGAGGGAGAAGAACCTGATACTAGAGATGACACCTATGCGCTAGCTTGTACTGCATATGAATTATTAACTGCAAAACACCCTTTCAATAAACTAGCGGCGAATAAAGCAAAAGAGAATAACCTTGTGCCGCCGGAAATCAAACACTTGAATAAAAAACAAAATCGAGCTCTAAAACGTGGCGTTGCATTTCATCGTGCTGATAGAAGTCCGACAGTAGATCACTTTGTAGAAGAACTTGCCGGAAAAGCAACGTGGCATAAAAATCCATTTGTGATTGCAGCATCTGTTTTAATTGTTCTTACACTAATGTTGATATCGCCCGCAATGGATTACTTACATCAAAGAACAATAAATGGCCTTATAACTGAGATTAACAAGGGCGACCAACAGACCATAGTTCGTAAACTCGATGAAATTCTTCTATTAGAAAAAGCCGATCAGACAACAATTGCTGATGAAGCCAAAAATGCTATCCAAAATTATTTCAGTGATAAGGTTGCCTTTTTAACTGATGCTGATAATGACAATTTTGATTTTCCTGCGGCCAATAGAGTTATTGAAGAAATTGGAAAATTTTATCCAGAGTCTCAGTTCTTGCAGAGACAAACAACTCTTGTAACTACAAGTAAGAAAAAAATAATTAGTGATTTGAATGCCCAATATGTAAGCGCATTAAAGGATCCTCAATTAATTGACGATACAAAAAATATTTTGGAAAAAATAGCTCGTATTGAGCCTGGCCACCCATTGCTCGATGATCCAAGACCGAGCAACGCATATAGACTGCTTGCAATAGAGAAATTTGAAGCTAATCAATTTGCAAGCGCGTTAGAACTTGTCAAATCAGGACTTGCGACAGCAAACGATGACGCCAGATTAAATGACTTGGAGAAAAAGATACTACGGGCACAAAGAGTAGCTCAATTAGAATCTGAACTGAATATTGTTAAAGGACAATTATCTTCACTTATTAGTTTTAAAGACCAACAAAAAATAATTTCTGAATTAGCTAATCTCAGTCCAGATAGTGATGTTATTCAATTACTATCAGTAAAATTTAAGCCACTAATGCAAAAAGATTTAAATTTGGTCCTTAAAACCGGAGCTCGTAATGATGCTCAAGACCTTGTATCTAATTACAGTGCCTTAATGATTGCATTTCAGCTAAATGATCAATTGACTGAAATAAAGCTGGCTCATTTAAATGGTAATGCTCGTAAAAAAGCAATTTCTGATATGGCAACAACTAATACTAATCAAATCGACTCTGCTTTAGCAAATGTAAATGTCGATAATCAAGAGTGGGAGATAAAATTACTTAGAAATATTCAAGAACTAGCTAGCTTGTCAAAGCAAGATACAGATGCAAGCTCGAAATTAGTAAAATATAGAGAACAAATAGCAAATCTTTATTTAGAAAGAGCAACTAATACTTTGCAAGAAGAACGTTTTGATGCTGCTGATGGGTATGTTGATATTGTTGAAAGATTCTCCCCTGGTGTAGAGCAAATATTAGATACTAGAAACGAAATAAGTAGTGCACGTGAAGAATCAGAACGAAAGGCGAAAGTGGAAGCTAATAAAAGTGACTTTAAAATCTTTACCGAAGCTAATAACATAGCAGAGGCTGAAAAACTTTTTGAACAACTTAAAGCAGATATACCACAAACTGATACATATATAACTTCCGAAGCTCCTCGTTTACTTGCAGATAGTTATGCGCGTCTAGCTCAAACTAATGCTGAAAATAGAGACTATATAGCCGCATTCTCTTTGGTTACAAAAGGTCTTGAGCTTGACTTAACAAATGAGATGTTACGTTCGTTAAAAGATGAATACCAAGCTGAAGCGAATATTATTGAATTAACCGAATTATTTAAAAATTCATTGTCATTCCCAACAAATATTAGATTAAAAATTGATCAAATTGAAAATTATGCGTCTCCGACTAATTCCTCCGATTTTAGAAAAAGTGCTTCCGCTATTCTGGCTGAACGTATTAATTCACTTAAAACGAAAGATGAGAATGCTGCTGCCGGACTTGCTCAAACTGCTGCAAGCTTATTTCCAGCAAGTAGTATTCTTGTTAGCTTAAAAAATGAACTGAAATTAAAGCCTTGGGATGGTTTATCTGAAGCAAATGCTGCGATCGCATCTGGTAAATTGTCTGAAGCCTCGCAAATTAAAGAAACTGCTTCTGAAAAATTTGGGACTCATCCGCAATTTATTGGTTTCTCTAGACTACTTGATGATAAGAAAAAAGAAGCTAGAAACATCTATAAAATATATCAACAAGATATGGAGTCTGCTGGTGAGGAATACGAGAAACTAAAAGTTGCTAAGAGCCTATTAAGTCGTGCAAAAAGTTTTTGGACTGATAGTCCAGAGTTCACTGATGCCGAAGATAAATTAAATCAATTAATAGCTAAGGTTAAACCAAAACCAAAGCCAAAAATCAGAGCAAGAGAACAATCAATCGATTCAATATCTGGTAATACGAGTGGTGGTGGCTCTAGAGCTGAGTGGAAGCCAATTGAAAGCGATTCAGAATGCACTAAAAGGTTAGCGGGTTATGGAAAACGTGCGAAAGCTATTTGTTTTGACATGATACATAAATCAGCTCGTGGTCCATTAATGGTAGTAGTTCCCAATGGTGATACATATGAAAAACCTTTTGCTATTGCAAAATATGAAATTTCTGTAAGCGATTGGAGCAAATATTGCATCCTTAGCGGCACATGCAAACCAATTAAAGATAAAGACAAAAGAAATGATCCAATAAGAAATATTTCATTACAACAAGCAAAAGAGTATGCATTATGGCTATCTGAAAGAACTGGAAAAATATATCGCATTCCAACAAAATCTGAGTGGGAATACGCAGCTAATGCCGGGGGCAAGCAACCAAAAAAAGATTTTAATTGCCGAGTATCGGTCAATCAAAAACTAATCAAGGGGACAGGCATCGTTAGTGTAAAATCTGGTAAATCGAATGGCTGGGGTTTAAAAAATTATATTGGTAATGTTCAGGAGTGGGTGTTGAATGAAGGTGAGCTACTAGTACGAGGCGGCGCCTATACTGATGCTCACTCTAAATGTGCTATCTCCCTCGAACGAGCACATAAAGGTGAAGGAGATGAAGCAACAGGTTTTAGATTAGTTCGAGAAGACGTAGGATAACCGATAATAAAAAGGATCGTTTAGTGGAAGAAACAACATTATCGCAATTGTCGAAAGATTTCTCAGCTGGCAAGGTTGATAAAGATAAATATATTGAAAAGCGGCAAAGACTTATTAGAAAAATAATATCTGGTAGTGTGATTCTTAAAGATAAGAATTACATTCCACACAAAAATATAAAAAATAGAAAAAGCTCGTCTAATATTAAAAAAATAATGAATTTACAAAATAGAAGACCGCTTTATATTGCAATTATAACTTTAGTTATTATCTCAGTAATTTTAATTACTAGTGTTTTTGTTTCACAACAATACTCTTAGATATCCTATTTTATTGTTTTTTATCCTGATTTTAGGTTGTAAAACGAACCCACTAAAGCACATACCTATACAAAAACAAATTAAATGTGTAATTTCTTTACTAAAATAGAAATAATACATATTATTCAATGCCTTATTGAAATAACCTAAATATTTTTGAAATTTATCTTTTATATTAATTCATAATTATGACAGAACTAAAAAATGTAGATTTAGATGAAGTAAAAAAATTCGCATCAAGAGCAGATAACTGGTGGAATCTCGATGGTGAGTTTAAGACACTGCACGAAATTAATCTATCTAGATTAAAATTCATAATGAAAAACAAAAATATACAAGGAATGAATATACTAGACGTTGGTTGTGGTGGTGGTATTTTAACTGAATCACTTGCTAAAGAAGGAGCAATTGTCACTGGTATTGATGCGTCTAATGAAAATATTCGTGTCGCATCTGAACATGCATCAGTTAATAAATTAAAAATTAATTACCATGTTACGACAGTAGAAGAAATGTCTAGTAGCAGTAATGCTAAATTTGATTTAATAACATGTATGGAGCTTTTAGAGCATGTGCCAAATCCACTATCTATTATTGAAGCATCAAGGAAAATGTTAAAACCTGAAGGACATATAGTATTTTCAACAATTAATCGTAATCTAAAAGCATATATGTTAGCTATAATTGCCGGTGAGTATATTCTTAAAATTTTACCAAAGAAAACACATAGCTATGAAAAATTTATTCGTCCGAATGAATTAATAAATTGGTGTAAGAAATTTAATCTAAAAATTAATAAAATGTCCGGTATCAAATACAACCCACTATTAAGAAAGAGCTATCTTTCAACGAGCCCAGAAGTTAATTATATTTTGGATGTAGTAGCCGATGATTAAAAATGTTCTTTTTGATCTCGACGGAACACTTGCAGATACTGCTCCTGACCTTGCTAACGCACTAAATGCGGTTCGCCTGTGGCGAAAATTACCTAAAATACCGATTGATGTTATTCGACCTACAATCTCTCTTGGAGCGAATGTTATGATAAAACTCGGATTTAATCTTGAAGTAGGTGAACCAGGTTTCGATGAAATAAAAGAGAAGTTTTTAGATTTCTATTCTGCAAATATTGCGATTGAAACAAAATTATTTGAAGGTATGGATGATGTGTTAAAAAAAATTGAGAATGAACAAAAAACGTGGGGGGTAGTAACCAATAAATCCTCATATTTAACAATACCTCTACTAAAAGCATTATCACTAGATAAACGAGCTGCTTGTATCGTTTGCGGGGATACAGTTAAACATAATAAACCACATCCGGCTCCAGTAATTCATGCTTGTAAGCTTATGCAAGCGAATCCAGCATCCACTATTTTTATTGGCGATGCTAAACGTGACATCGAATCTGGCTCTAAAGCAGGAACTAAAACCCTAATTGCTTTATATGGCTATATAGAAAATGACGCTAATCCAGACACATGGGGAGCTGACGGAATGGTTAGATCTCCTAATGAAATCCATACAAAACTAGAACAAGTGGGCAAATAGCGTGTCTTATGTACTAGTTTTTGAACTATAATATCATTACTTTTTTTTTGCAGTGCAGCAAAAAAATGTAATTTTTAACGTATACTTCCCTTAATAATTTGAGCAGCAGGTTTATGACTATAAATACACAAAAAAAATATACGGACACTAAAAAAAAGCTTTTAAAAAAACCAAAGAAAGGGACAAAGGAAATTGGTGGGCCACAAGGGCCTGAACCGACTCGTTATGGCGACTGGGAAAAGAAAGGTCGATGTATAGACTTTTAAAAGAAAAATAAAAAAAATAAAATGTATTATCAGAAACTTCATCTGATTTAAAAAAACAACAAAACATAGGATATTATTGATAAAGATGGTTAATAGACCAATATCTCCACATTTACAAATATACAAACCTCAATTGACGTCTGTTTTGTCAATTACACATAGAGGAACGGGTATATTTCTTTGTCTTGGTATATTACTTCTAACAACCTGGTTGGTTTGTCTAGCACTTGGAGAAGAAAGCTATAATATTTTTTATAAGCACACCACATCATGGTATGGAAAATTATTTTTAATTAGTTTTATTTTTTCTCTTTTTTATCATCTAACAAATGGTATTAGACATCTGTTTTGGGATTTTGGCTTAGGATTAGATCTATCAACAACATATAAGTCAGGTTATGTAATGCTTTGTATAAGTATATTGTTAACGTTGACAACGTTGATTCTTGGAGATGTGGTAACAATATGAAAATATCAAAAGCATTTCATATCTTAATTTCTTCAAGTGAGCCAGTTAAGCATTGGTGGGCACAAAGGCTAAGTGCCGCAATACTAGTGCCTTTAAATTTATGGTTTATTTATTCAATAACATTTATGAGTAAAGCGAATTATGAGACAGTAATTGTATGGTTAAGCAGCAAAACTAATTCCATTCTTATGCTGATTTTTATTTTAATTATTTATTACCATGCTGTCTTAGGTCTTCAAGTTATAATTGAAGATTACGTTGCAACCGAGTGGAGAAAAAAGATTCTACTATTTTTTGTTAAAGCAACAGCTACTATTGCAGCCTTAAGTGCTCTAATTTCAACTATTGTAATATTTATGGAATATTGATATGACTCACTCTTATCAAATTGTTGATCATGAATACGACATTGTTGTCGTGGGTGCAGGCGGAGCAGGATTAAGAGCCACCTTTGGCATGGCTGCCAAAGATTTAAAAACTGCGTGTATCACAAAGGTATTTCCAACGCGTAGTCATACTGTTGCAGCTCAAGGAGGGATGAGTGCGGCACTTGGAAATATGGGTCCAGATGATTGGCGATGGCATATGTATGACACAATAAAAGGTTCGGATTGGCTTGGAGACCAAGATGCAATTGAATACATGTGCCGAGAGGCTGTGCCTGCTGTAATAGAATTAGAACACCAGGGGGTTCCTTTCTCAAGAACAGAGGAAGGTAAAATATATCAAAGACCCTTTGGCGGAATGACGACAAATTTTGGCGAAGGAACTGCGCAACGAACTTGCGCAGCTGCAGACAGGACTGGGCATGCAATACTTCACACTCTCTATCAACAATCATTAAAATTCGATGCAGAATTTTTTATTGAGTACTTTGCATTTGATTTAATAATGGATGGTGATGTTTGTCGTGGAGTTATGGCCTGGAATCTTGAGGATGGAACAATACATAGATTTAGAGCACATCAAGTCGTATTAGCTACCGGAGGATATGGAAGAGCTTATTTCTCTGCAACGTCAGCACACACATGTACTGGAGATGGTAACGGCATGGTTTTACGTGCGGGTTTACCTCTGCAAGACATGGAATTTACACAGTTCCATCCAACTGGAATTTATGGTTCAGGTTGTTTGATAACTGAGGGTGTCCGTGGTGAAGGTGGCTATCTTACAAATTCTGAAGGGGAACGCTTTATGGAAAGATACGCTCCTTCAGCTAAAGATTTAGCATCTCGTGACGTTGTAAGTAGAGCAATGACAATGGAAATTAATGAAGGTAGAGGTGTAGGTGAAGAAAATGACCACATTCAACTTCATCTAGAACATCTTGGGCCTGATGTTATTAACGAACGCCTACCTGGAATTGCTGAATCTGCCGAAATTTTTGCAGGTGTTGATGTAACAAAACAACCTATACCTGTAATTCCGACAGTACACTACAATATGGGTGGAATACAAACTAACTACAAAGGCCAAGTAGTTAAATTAAAAAATGGAGATCCTGATTTTGTCGTCGAAGGCTTGATGGCAATTGGCGAGGCAGGTTGTGTGTCCGTTCATGGAGCTAACCGTCTAGGCTCTAATTCATTATTAGATCTAATCGTTTTTGGTCGGGCTGCTGCAAATTTTTGTGCTGAAAATATCAAGCCAAACTCTCCACACAAAAAATTGAATAATGCTGGTGATGAAGGTCTGTCCCGCTTAGATAGTTTACGTCAGAATAATGGATCAGTTAAAACAGCTGAGATTCGTAATAATATGCAACGAACTCTTCAAAAAGATGCTGCGGTTTTTCGTACAGGAAAGACATTAAAAAGAGGAATTAATAAAATGTCTGAAATATGGGAATCTTTTTCAGATGTTAAGATTGAGGATAAAGGTATGGTCTGGAACACAGATTTAGTTGAAACACTAGAATTAGATAACCTTATCCGTTGCGCGATGGTTAGTATACATTCTGCTTATAATAGAGAAGAAAGTCGAGGAGCTCATGCGCGTGAAGATTTCCCAGAAAGGGATGATGAAAATTGGATGAAACACACCCTATCGAGTCTGAATGAAAATGGAAGTGTTAGTTTTGAATATAGACCAGTTCATATGTATACACTTACTGATGAAGTTGATGTTTTTCCTCCTAAAAAACGGGTCTACTAGTTGTTTAAATTAAAGGTGCGAAATGGCTGAATTTACATTACCAAAAAATTCTAAAATAAAATCAGGAAAAATATTTTCTGAGGCAAATGGTGCCACGCGTAAGAAGAAATTTCATATATACCGATGGGAGCCAGATTCCGGTAAGAATCCTAGATTAGACGTCTATGAACTTAATCTTGATAATTTTGGGCCTATGATTCTCGATGCAATTATTTATATCAAAAATGAAATTGATTCTACCTTAACATTTAGACGATCTTGTCGCGAAGGCATATGTGGTTCCTGTTCAATGAATATCGGCGGTACAAACACATTAGCTTGCACAAAATCAATTGCAAGTTTTGATGGTGACATATCAATTTATCCTTTACCACACATGCCAGTGGTTAAAGATTTAGTCCCAGATTTGAGTAATTTTTATAAGCAATATGCTTCAATCAAACCTTGGATGCAAACCGAAACACCAGCTCCAGAGAATTCAGAAAGAATACAATCAAAGAATGATAGGGAGAAACTAGACGGCCTTTATGAATGCATATTATGTGCTTGCTGTTCTACTAGCTGCCCAAGCTACTGGTGGAATAGTAAACGTTACCTTGGTCCCGCTATCTTATTGCAAGCGTATCGCTGGATAGTTGATAGTCGTGATAAATCTACTAATAAGCGCTTAGATAAATTGGAGGATTCTTTTAGTTTATATCGTTGTCATACAATTATGAACTGTACAAATGCCTGCCCTAAAGGTTTAAATCCAGCAAAAGCAATTGCTGAAATTAAAAAACTTTTGTTATCTCGTATAAGCTAAACTAGTTAAATCAAAAATTAAAATGTCGGAAAAAAAATCACGAATTTTATGGCGTTGTAGACGTGGGATTAAAGAAATGGATATCGTCCTACAAGATTTTATAAAAAATTCGTATGATGAACTTAATAATGAAAATAAATCTGCGTTCTCAAAACTTCTTGAAGAACAAGATCTGGATATTTTGAACTGGGTTCTCGGAAAAGATAAGCCTGAGGATAAAACATTAATCGAAATCATTAAAAAAATTCGTTCATCAAGAAATATCATATAATTTCAGATCATGAATAATCATGAAAAGATTTGGTTATCAATTCTCAAAAAGAGAGAAATAACTCCAAATGAATTAAATATTTTAGATTCGGAATTAGTGTGTCCGATTTCAGATTTTGCAATATTAAAAATTACTGGTAACGATAGATATGAATTCTTACAGAATCAATTGACCGGTGATCTAAACAAGTCTGAAGTAAAATCAGAATTTTCATCATGGTGTAATCTAAAAGGAAGGGTCATTGCTAATTTCCTCATATTAAATACTACAGAGAGCTACTTTTTAATTTTAAAAAAAGATATAGCAGACTACGTTTTGAAAAAAATAAAAATGTATATTCTGCGTTCAGACGTTAAAATAAGTGATATTACAGAGGAAATGCTACTCGTTGGTTTAGCAAATTATGATATTCATTCTGGTTCTCCAATCGCAAATATAAGCGGTCTAAAAAAAGATGGAGATGTGCTCGAACTAATTGGTGGTGAATATGGAGATAGGCCTGGCTATTTAATAAAACTGCCAGATTTTTCTAACAGATTTTTAGCAATTATGCATGTTACAGAAATGGAAAATGTATTACATCGTATAGAACATTGTTGGGAAAAAATTGTTAATTTTAAGATTTGGAATAAATTAGATATCCTTGCGGGTTTTGCTTGGATAGATTTTAAAAATAAAGAAAAATTTTTGCCGCAAATGTTAA
>CAJWRJ010000033.1 GCA_913046215.1 uncultured Legionellales bacterium
TAGGAAAACTCAATTCAAAGCACCCATGTTATGCCTAAGGCTACTGTACAGTTGATGTTAACCTTCTTTCACAATTTTTGTAAGAGTCAAACTCAACAATATCATCTGTTTCTACTTGTTGTGCTTCTTGGGGGTCAATATTAATTGTTTCCGTACATCTAGTCTGAAAATAAGTCGGGCAGCCATAAAACTTTTGGCCTTTGCGGGATCCGCTTCGTGCCGTTCTCACTACCATCAAATCATGGTGTACCGGGCATTTTGGTATTTTATCCATTACTTTTTACTTTTTTTATATCAGTTTACGCCCTCAAATATTTAGATGAAACACCTAATACTGGCCAATTAAAATAAATGCTGTACCACATATATGCAATAACATTGTCTTGAGTATCTGTAGTATTATCTTTTTTCATACCCCAAATTCTACTCCCGCCACAGTGTGGATGGAATATTTAAAATATTGAACTATCTTTAACAACTAAACTCAAAAGCTTAGACTTACAAAAACGCCGATTTGACTCAGCTTTCAGGGCGTTTCATAAATACTGCTAAAGAGAGGGTAACCTGCTTTAGCACATGCTGAGTGGGTTTTTTTGTGCCCAAAAATCGCTGATTTAAGTAACAACTTGCAGAGCGATTCATAAATCCTGCTAAAGCGTTGGTTTCTCAATACCCCTGAGATTGCCAAGGCAATAATTAACTGGGGTCAAGGAGAATCAACTATGAGTAACGCAAACATAAATCTTTTCTCAATAAAGAAGGGATTAAGCAGAGAGCAGCGATTAGCAACAATAAAAAAAGCACTGATCAAACTAGGTTTTAAATACAAACCGACGAAATCTGAAGAGGTGTCTAACCGAGAAGAATTTGATCAGGCTATCAATGGATTAGTCCGTGGCTTTTTACCGATTGTCAAAAGTATTGAAGCTTCCATTGAGATGACACCAAACCACTCCGATCAGTATCTGAATGTAATCACCTGCGCGAAGGATCAATCCTTTAATACTAGAGTCGTGATTGCAACTGCCTTAATAAAAGCAGGTGCAAATGAACAGGGAGTTGAGTGCGCGATGAATTCATTAGGTATTTATAAAAAAGGGGATTGCGATGAGAAAGAAATTTAAAAGCTCTGAGGTAATCTACTACGACAACCTGAAAGACTACTTCAGAAATGCGAGTTGTACTTTTCTTTCAGTACCAAGTAGAGCATTAAAACAAGATGCAGTGAAACCTAAAACAAAACTGAAAGGAGAAGAACAATGAGCGCATTAGACGCATTTATTATAGCGAACCATAATTGGTTGGCGTGGGTTATTCCGCTTGTATTACTTGGTTTGGTAAAAATCATTATCTGGAATCGCAGTTACAAAACTTACGTTATCAAAGGTAAGCATAGAAGCAGTAAAGATATTACCAAGGTAATCTACAGTACCTCTGAGGAGGAAGCTGTTCAAATCTTCCGAGACTTTCATAACGGTAGCGAGATTCACTCGGTCAAAGATACCGACCAGAATGGTTGGAACGGAAAGTATTAAAAATATATTGGAGGATTAACAACAATGGCGAAAGGTATATGGAAGGCAGCTGGGCCGGACAGCCCGATCTTCAAAAGAGGGTTTTCAATATCATCGAAGAAACCGAAAGTGGAACTGATAGAAGTCACCAAAGAAATGTCGGATGATCGGATACTAAAAAACTTGCTAGTTGCTTTAAAAAAGCAGGGATTTAAGATAAAAGGCGAGCCAAATGATAATGAAGGGATTTAGTATTGAGGGATACTATTTTTTTGCTGTGTAGTTGTTTAACCCCTCTATCATTTCAGCTACGTCAGTTTTCCATCTTGCTAACTTGGCTTTCCTGGCAGCTTGTTTTTCGGGAGTCATAGCAGCTATTTTCTTGTAATAATTTTCGATAGCTTTTTTAGAACTGTTATCTTTCATTTTTTACTCCTTATTTACTTGCATATAGATTATCAAAAATGGTTTCTCAAGGACACTCTATATATGGGGGTGGTGGGGTTAAAAATCAATGGAGAAGTTATAATCTACAATTTTTATAATGATTCTCAATGCATTCGCGAGCAAGTTTTTTTGCTCTTGCGATTTTCTCTTTTGATTTAATCTGGATTTCTAGGGCAGCTCTGGCTTTCTCGGCTTCTTGATCTCCGTTTATAGCAGCAATATTGAACCACATATGTGAAAGAACATAATTTTTTATTACCCCCTTCCCCTGCCAGTACAACCAACCAAGATTATAATGCGCATGAACATTCCCCTGATGAGCAGCTAAGCGAAACCACTTGGCAGCTTCTTTGTAATCTTTTGTAACACCTTGTCCGTTTAGATAGATCACACCAAGACTATACTGTGCGCGATTAGATTCTTGAGAAGCAGCTAATCGAAACCACTTGGCAGCTTCTTTATAATCTTGTGTAACACCTTCTCCGTTTATAT
The DNA here is from genome assembly GCA_913046215.1 of uncultured Legionellales bacterium. GTDB lineage: Bacteria > Pseudomonadota > Gammaproteobacteria > Eutrophobiales > Eutrophobiaceae > UBA11869. Next base: position 2,454 of record CAJWRJ010000033.1, read on the forward strand.
GCATCATGCCAAGATTATATTGTGCGCGATCAAATTCTTGAGAAGCAGCTAAGCGAAACCACTTAGCAGCTTCTGTGTAATCTTGTGTAACACCACGTCCGTCTAGATACATATTGCCAAGATTATATTGTGCGCGATCATTTCCCTGTCCGGCTGCTAAGCGATACCACTTCACGGCTTCTTTGTAATCTTGTGTAACACCTTGTCCACTGGCGTACATCGAAGCAAGATTGAATTGCGATTCAATATCTCCCTGAAGGGCGGCCAAGCGAAACCACTTGGCAGCTTCTTTGTAATCTTGTGTAACACCTTCTCCAATATCGTACGATATACCGAGGTTATGCTGTGCATCAGCATTTCCCTGAAGTGCAGCTAAGCGATACCACTTCACGGCTTCTTTGTAATCTTGTGTAACACCTTGTCCGGTGACATACATGTACCCAAGTTTTTGCTGTGCATCAGCATTTCCCTGTTCAGCAAATGGTTTTAGTTCTTTATAAGCAGTCACATAATCATTTGCAATATAAGCGTCTACGCCTAATTTAAAATCAGCTGACGCGCTAGATGTAAATAAAAAAGAAAGAAAAGTTATATAGAGAATTGTTTTCATAAAATAAGAAGTGATCATTTGCAGTTTTTATAATGATTTTCAATACACGCATCAGCAAGCGCTATTGCCTTTTCAATCTCACGATTTTTTTGCTTCAGTGTTTTTTCACCATCACCCATTAGCAACGCGTAGGTATTTGCTTTCGCATCAGTATTGCCATTTTTTCGCGCAATGAAATACCACATATAGGCACGAACAGAATCTTTTCTGACTCCCTGTCCCCTGGCATACATATTACCCAGGTTATTCTGCGCATCTCCGTCGCCCAATTTTGCAGCTGAGCGATACCATCGCACCGCCTTTCTGAAATTCTGTTCAACACCAACACCATCACTGTACATTACTGCTAAATTATACTGAGCAGTTCTGATGCCCAGGGTGGTTAGTTTATTATCTTGATCAATTTCATGATTTGCAGCACGCTTCAACCACTTCACCGTCTCCTGTATGTTCTGATACACACCCTCTCCATTTTCATAGAGTTTTGCGAGCATAAACTGTGCATGTACATTTCCATTCTCAGCAAGTGGTTTTAAAATTTCAGCGGTTTCTTGATATTTTCCAGCCTGATAGGCGTCCATAGCCTTTTCAATATCGGCTATAGCACTAAAAGAAAATAATAAAGTAAGAGTAATTACAGTGAGAATATTTTTCATAGTGAATTCCTAAAATTCAAGCAACTATCTTTTATAGTGCTATTGACAATCAAATCCTCTGCGAAAAGAAAGACTGTATTTTTGCATTCTCTTACTAATGCCTGCGCTTTTGATATTTGTTGTGAACTCATTCTCTCAAGTATGGCATCCCTTAACTCACGCCCACTTTCTACGCCATTTGAAACTACAGTATCGGCCCACATATAAGCAATAATCAGATTTTGTGGCGTCCCTTCTCCTTTAGTATTCATTATAGCCAGATTATATTGAGCTGCATCGTGACCAAGCGTTGCAGCAATCATGAACCCGTCAAATGCTTCGTCATAATTCTGTAATTGATAAGCATCGAAACCTCTCTCGAAATTTTCAAAAGCGTTATTCATGTTGTCGCGCGCCTCGCCCATACGTGCATTTAAGAGCTTATAATCATTCTTACAATCGTCAATCAATACAGCTTTTACTAAAGAATCAACTTCATCTTTATACTGTTGCTCACACGTATCATCTTCCGCGTTAACAACTATTAATGCGGTCATTAAATAAAGACCTAATATTGTGAGGTACATACTGAGGATTTTTTTCATCATGGAAAGAGCATAATCAACAAAAAAGGAAATGCTCTGACGAAATATGGCAAAAAAGTGATTTATTTGGCAGGGGTTGTTTTAGTGCGTAATTCTAATCCCCGATACTCGGATTACTTGTTTATTTTGTGATGACCTTATCTAAACCATCAGTTTTTAAACCCAATGCCATGGCAATATTTAACCATCGCCCCTCTGTAAAATAATAAAGATAAGCAAGATCCTGTGGCACACCATTAAGCATGAAGCGATAGGAACCATCTCTCATCTTTATCATACTAATTTGCCTCACTTCAAGCTCAATTGGTTTTCCCCGACAGGGCTTACAATATTTCAGGAGGCTTTTTGTATCTGATGTGAGTTTGACTGCAGCTTGGGCCTGCTCCTCAAGTAACCATTCCCATTGTTCAGCTGAAACGCTAAAGGAAAAGAATAAAAAGAGAATAATTGTAAAGAAATTATTATTCATTTTCATGTTGTGCGACAATTTTCACATCCTGATTTAAATCAATATGGATCCATAGGTTAATAGGTCGGCAGCAGACTTCGCAGTCTTCAATATAAGACTGCTCCTCAACACTACAATCAACAAGAATTGAGATACTCTCTCCGCAATAGGGGCATTGAATACTCTCCTGCTTTAAACCAAACTGAGTCAATTAAGCGTGTAAATGAAAAACCTTATTCATGATTTTCCATGTTCCATCGACTTTTAATAGCGTAAAAAAATCAGTGAATTTATGTCCCGTCCAGTTATCGCTCTCAAGACGAACGGTGGCGATGGTTCCCATAATATCCATACTGGAAATTGTTGTTTGAATATCAGTTGCTGGGCCATTCTCATCATTCCAGTCGAAGAGTTTCTGTATGGGTCCTGCAAATAAATCAGGACCGATATAACCAAAAATCGTCGCATCATCATGAAAAGCTGGTTTCATATCATCACCTTTACCTGATTTTGCGCCATCGATATAAAACTCTAATGTTTTTTCAATTGCCTTTTTATCATCATTCGTCATGATATTTACCTCGTAACTAAAAACTATTAATTCGAATCCCTCTTAAGACTTTCAAGTTCATCCCAGCGAGAAATTGCTTTATCTAACTCGCTTTGATTGTAACTTAATTCATCTAATATTGGTTGTTGCTCATTATATGGCTTACTAAAGAAATCATCCTTGTTAATCTCTTCATGTAGCCTCTTAATTTCCTCTTCAAATATATCTATTTTACCCGGAAGCCCATCAAGCTCATATTTTAATTTATAAGTTAATTTTTTTTGTGTTTTTTTCTTATCATTTGTCTTTTTAATTGAAACTTTTTTTATTTCAGGATTATCCATTTCAGCCAGCTGTTTTCCGCGACGTTGCCAATCGCTAAATCCACCTGCATAGTTTTGAATTACACCGGAATCCTCAAAAACCAGAATGCTACCGACAACATTATCTAAAAATTCTCTATCATGAGTAACAATGATCAATGTCCCTTGATATTCGAGTAACTTATCTTCGAGCACCTCCAGTGTTTCAATATCAAGATCATTAGTGGGTTCATCCAGAACTAAAAGATTACTGGGACGGGCTAGTAATTTTGCCAGAATAACGCGGTTCTTTTCTCCGCCGGACAGGACCTTAACCTTTGTCATGGCCCGTTTTGCTGTGAAGAGAAAGCCGCGAAGGTAGCCAATCACGTGCCTCGGTTTACCGTTTAGTTTAATGTAATCACTACCATCGCCAATAATCTGTGCAATAGTTTTTTCAGGATCGAGGGTTCGTCTTAATTGATCGAAATAGGCAATCTCCAGATTGGTGCCGATTTTAACTGTTCCTCCATCAGATTTAATCTCACCCAAGATAATTTTTAATAATGTACTTTTACCAACACCGTTATTACCGACTAAACCAATTCTATCGCCACGCATTACTTTTAATGATAGTTTATTAATGAGAGGCTCTTCGGTGTAACTATGACAGATATTATATGCTTCGATCACTTTGCGACCTGACTGCTCAGCTTCCTCTATATGAATACGTGCCTTTGATTGTGGTTTTAATCTTTTAGAGACTTCCTCTCGCATGGACATTAGTGCGCGTACTCTACCCTCATTTCTTGTGCGCCTCGCTTTAATTCCCTGTCTGATCCAAACCTCCTCTTCATTTAATCGTTTATCAAAAAGTGCATTAGCTTTCGCTTCACTCTCAAGCGCCTTTTCTTTATTGACTAGATAATCATGATAAGTCCCAGGCCAACTTGATATCTTACCTCGATCTAATTCTATAATTCGCGTTGCCAAACGTTGTAGAAAAGCGCGATCATGTGTAATAAAAAGTATTGCACCTTTAAAATTTAAAATTCTTTTTTCCAACCATTCTATTGTAGTTAAATCGAGATGATTCGTTGGTTCATCTAATAATAGTAATTGTGGATTGTTAGCAAGTGCTTTTCCTAAAGCAACTCGACGACGCCACCCGCCTGATAGTTGATTAAGATTTAATGTCGTGGGTAAGTTAAGTTCAGATATAATAGTTTCAACTCGCTGATCAATATTCCAACCCCCCTCAGCTTCAATCTGTTGCTGTAGATCCTCAATTTCACGTAAGGTAGCTGGATTCTTTTCTATTGATACTGCTGAGAGCTTTTCGTAATCACTGAGTAGAGCCTGCAAATGATCTAGTCCCTCAGCAACATAATCCTTAACACTGATATCTCTTTCTTGTGGAAGACCCTGCTCTAACTGACTCACTCTTAGATGTGACTGCTTAATGATTTCACCGCTATCCGCCTCAACTCTACCGGTGATGATGTTCATCAAAGTTGATTTGCCTTCGCCGTTGCGACCAATTAAACAAACGCGCTCGCCGCTATCTAATGTCAAGCTTACGTTATTTAGAATAAGTTGATCGCCGAATTCGAGGGAGACCTCATCAAATGTAATTAAGGGCATTGCTTCACTTTCATAAAAAAGTAGAGCCTAACAAATATAAATTAAATCTTCCCGTCTAATCCCATCTGATAGTACTTGTGGACAATACTATCTTGATTTTCTAGCAACCAATCAATATCAGGTTCATGATTCATTGCTTTACGAATTGCCTCAGCCGTTGCCTTGCGGTGAATATCAAACAGTATTTTGTGATCTAAATCATCAGCAGTTGCTACTAATGGGTTTAACCAAACTGAGACAATAATACCTAAATCATTAGCTTTCTTTTTTGGAATATCTCCGCTTCTCACAGAATCAAGTACGCCATTTGCAATTGCGCCTTGCACGGTGCCCATTAATATATTGGTGTATCGTTCTTTATTAACTGTAACCTTACTAACCATTAAAGTCGCAGGTCTTACCATAATATCGGTATTCATGATCGCTAAAACTTTTGAATGTCCTTTTGTCTGGTCACCCATTAAATTAGCAAATGCAGTGCCCACTGGACCATCAAGCTCGCCGATAACCACTTCAGGTTCAGCAGCTGTTCCTGCAGGACCTCCAGCAACTAAAGCCTCGCCAACGCGCATAACAATACGTTCACTCATACCCTACTCCCCCTTATTTTAATTATTTTAAAGATTATCCCTTTGCTTAAATTCAAGTACCGTCGCATTTATACAATACCTAGGTTGGCCATTGGGACCATCATTAAAAACATGGCCTAAATGAATACCCGATGAAACTGAGCGAATTTCAACCCGCTGCATACCATGACTATTATCCTCTAGTTCGTAGACCGCACCGTCAACTGATTTAGTAAAAGATAACCATCCGCTTTTTGAATCAAAACGATCACTCGTATCAAATAGTGGTGCGCCACTTAATTTATCAATAAAAACACCATCCGGTGTATCTTTAAAAATCTCATACTGCTTACAAAATCTCGCGTCCGTTCCCTCGTTGAAGGCGACATTGTAAGCTTCCGATTCACCTAATTTAAATGCACCCAGTGCCTGATAAAAAACTTCTGATGTCATGTAGCCCTGATGTCCAAAAACTTCCATGCCATCCTCTAGAAATAATATTGTTGGTGTCGCCCATGTGGCAGTTTTAATTTTTAGTCCCTCAAGTTGATTCGCTAATCTATATGTCAAAGGAATTGTTCCTTGATAATTATTCGCGACATCTTCTTTAAACTTTTCACAATACGGACAGTGGTTCTCTGTTTCTATAACAATGATAGTCTTACCCTGCATAAGATCTGAATTATCAACCGTTACAATTTCTGTTTTATCAAACCTGACGCCCGTTGCATGAATCGGACAATACCCATTTGGGTTTTTTACTAGGTAATCTTGATGATACTCTTCTGCTGGATAAAATTTATCTAGTGGCTTAATAACTGTTGTAATCTCACCATAGCCTGCGGCACTAAGTAATAATTGATACTGATCCGATACCTGATTAGCTATATCACTTTGCATTTCGCTCGTTGTTAAAATAATAGAACGATATTGAGTACCGACATCGTTGCCCTGACGATTGAGTTGTGTTGGATCGTGGTTCTCGAAGAAGTGTTGGGTTAGTTTCTCAATCGAAATTTCATTTGAGTTGAATGTTACTTCAACAACCTCTGCATGGTTGTCGGGATTATTCTTATTTTCGGGTTGTGTGATTGCTTTATAAGTGGGTTCAACTCCTTCACCGTCTGAATAACCCGAAACGGCATTAATAACACCTGGAATTGCCGCATATTCTTTTTCAGCACCCCAAAAACATCCCGCACCAAAAATAATTTTTTCGATATGTTCAGTCGCTTCTATTTTGGCTTTTGTAGAAATTGACATAATAGTTAGTAATAAAAGAATGAATCCATTGATATATTTTTTCATAAATTTTGTAGAACTTGTTTTATGTTTTTTTATTTATCTGTGCTAGGCTTAATTATGACCGAGTACAAGGCAAAACGTTCCCGGAATATCTACGCTCCTGGCCAGGAAAAACCTTTCAAATTATCACGCTCCAAGATCGAATCCTTTATAAACTGTGCGCGTTGTTTTTATCTTGACAGGCGGCTTGGTATTAATCAAGTTCCAGGGTTTCCTTTCAATATTAACTCCGCCGTTGATGCCTTATTAAAGCACGAATTTGATCAGTACAGAGAGCGGAAGCAGCCACATCCTTATATGATTGATGCCGGCATTAATGCTATCCCCTTTCAACACGAGAATTTAAATAAGTGGCGTGAGAATTTTGTGGGTGTGCAATATTTTCACGAACCCTCTAATTTTATTCTGCATGGTGCTGTAGATGATGTGTGGATATCTAATGAAGATGAGTTAATTGTTGTGGATTACAAAGCTACCAGTAAAAACGATAAGGTAAATATTAATGCGCCGTGGCAGAGAAGCTACAAGCGGCAAATGGAATTCTATCAATGGCTTTTAAGAAAAAATGAATTCACTGTTTCTAGTAGAGGATACTTTGTTTACTGTAATGGTCAGCGTAATCGTGATGAATTCAATGGACGGGTGGAATTCGATGTAGATCTACTTCCCTATGACGGTAATGACAGCTGGGTTGAGGTAACGATCGAGAAAATAACTGGCTGCCTGAATCAAGATCAGATACCCGATCCTAATGAACGTTGTGATCAATGTAAATACAATCAGGAAATCGAACAATACTACTAAACATCAAAAGCTATACTCCGTAGGTTCTTCTTCTCCCTTTATATCATTTTGATCAACTTTATTATGATTGCTAGCCCGATTTAATCTAAGTATATCTCCCTCTTCAAAGGTGTCCTCGATTATACGACCATCAATATAAATATATTTTCCAGGCCCTTTGATACTATTTTTCTCAAAACTACCAATGTACTGATCACCATTTGGAAATGTAAGTGAACCATAGCCATGAAAAGCGCCCTCATAATTCTCTCCCCTATAAACCGCACCTTTTAATTGACCCAAATCATTATCATTAAAATAGAAGGC
>CAJWRJ010000034.1 GCA_913046215.1 uncultured Legionellales bacterium
GGTAACACGGTTGCGAACTTAGCATTCACTGGTAACGGTTCAACTGTTACTAATGCAATCTCCTTTGCGAACGATGGCACTTTAACATTAAATGCATCTGGCGGTACTCAGACCTTTAGTGGCGGCGTAACTACTACTAGTGTCGGTAGCACGGTTAGTCTAAATGGCACAATTATTGGTGAAGGGGATCTTACGTTCGGCGATGTAAATATCGACTCAACGACAGTATTAGATCTTAATGGCGACAGTAATTCTCTAGCTTATGATTCTTTTAATGATGGCTCTAGTGGAGGAAATTTAACGATAAATACCGATGGGGGATTTAATTTAAATAATTCAACTGACATTGGTTCAGGAGATCTTGTAATTAATGTTGATGCTGATAATGATGGAACGGTTACATTAATTGTTGGTGTTTCGCCGACCGCTTCATCATCAACATACAACGGTAGCACTTTAAGTAACGATACATTACAAGGACCTAATGCAGATACATCTTGGGCAATTACAGCAGCTAACGAAGGTACTCTAGCCGGTAATGATTTTTCTAAGTTTGCAAATTTAACAGGTGGAACAAGCGATGACACTTTTACATTTAACGGAACAGGATCACTATCAGGAGTTTTAGATGGTGGAGCACATAGTAGCGGAGACAGTGCAAACTATTCTGCATTAGGCGCTCAAACCGTCGATCTTGGTGGTAATGCCGGAGGGGTAACTAGAGTTGAGAGTGTGACTGGTAACTCCAATCAAACTTTATTGGGAGGATCTAATAATCAGGCTTGGACCATTAATAATGCCGATGATGGAACTGTTGTCGATGCATCAACATCTGCCAGTGTGACTTTTACAAATTTTGGTAATTTAACTGGTGCTGGTGGCGATGACACATTCACAATTGATACCAATGGCTCAATTAGCGGTTTAATTAATGGTGGTGCGGGTACAGATATTGTTGATTATGACACAAATAATATTTCAGGAGTTACGGTAACCATACAGGGCACAAATACAGGTATTCAAAATATTGAAACACTCAAAGGTCAGAACACAACCTTAGTTGGTAACGCAGCTGGTGTATCTACTTGGAATTTAAATGCATCTAACGGCGGAACTGTAAATGATGGAACGATGGCAACTACTTTTACTAATACAACTAAGGTAAGAAGTGGTACAGGAATTAATGTATTTACAGCAAATGGTTCATACGGTGGCACGGTAGATCTTCCTGTTGATACTAACACCTGGAATCATACCGCTGGCGCCAAATTAACAACGGGTGCCGTGACAGGTGTGGGCGCATTAACAATTCCAGATATTGCTGGTACAAACCTAGCGATATCAGGTGCTGATCTTAATTTACCAGACCTCTCAGCATTTACTGGACATCTTGTTATTGGTGGAGCACTTAATCCTGAGGGGATAGCACCTTTTTATACAGCAACTACAATAACTATTAATACAGCAGAAATGACTATCAACGATGCTATTGTAAGTAATGGTGAGGTAACAATACTAGCTGGCGATATAATTTTAAGCGCAGATATTACAGCTGGCGGAACTATTAGTGTTGTTGCAGCCGGTCCGGCAGCGGGGGGTACAACGGGAATCATAGATGCAACGGCCAAAGAAGTTAGATTGACAGCGCCAGGAAGTGAGCTTCCACCTTCAGGCGTCATTATTGCTGAAGATAATATTTTAGCTTCAGACAATATTATTCTTTCATTTAGTTTTGGTGAGGTTGATGTTGCGATAGGCGCAGGTAATGAAATCGAGTTTAATGGCGCCAGTATTAATACAGATAACACAACCGATGAACAACTAGAAGCATCACTTACAACAGGATCTCTTCTATTGGCAGGCTTAACAGCAGGGGTTACTAATACATTCTCTATTAACCCTGCAACCGCTTTGATTGGTCTTGAGACATTAGCTTTTGTTGATGTTGGTTTATTTGAGGAAGAGCTAACACTTTATGGACAAATAGGTAATGGTATTGGTTTGGCTCTCGCACAATGTGAGGAACAAGAAGGCTGCGCTCCAAATGTTACAGAAGATGAGTTAAATACATTGATATCAACATTAGAAGCAAGACTCAATGAACTTGAGGAGCGTTTGGTTGATGAAACTAATGAAAAATCTATAGAAAAAATTGAAGAATTAAAACGAGAATTTAATAAAGAATTACAAAATTTCCTTAACTACCGCAGACAATTAGTGGAATTTTTAGCTGCTGGAGAAGAGGATGAAGTAGATGAGGACTTTGAGGATGAAGAAGAACTTGAAGAGGATCTAGATAGTCTTCTTGAAGAAAGCGAAGGTGTAGATGCTCCAGTGGAAGTAGATGAAGTAACGCGACTAGCTAAGGTATTAGAAACGATTCAAGCTCGAATTGAGTGGTTAGAAAGCTTGAAAGCAGATACAGAAGAAAGAGTTCGCTTAAGTGAAATAACCGGTATTGAACTCACTCAAGAAACATTGGATGCAATAATTGAATCTGCAAAAGCAGAGGCTGCATTTATTGAAAATCAAATACGATTACAGATTGAGGGGAATGAAGCAATGAATAATGACAATATAATTAATGAGGAGTTTATAGCAATTAATCTATAAAAATAAGTTATGTTGAATGTAAAACTTAAAACTATTCTATTATTTATTGCTATTTTAATTAGTACTAATCTTCATTCTAAGATTCTAGATAAAGATGAAGCAAGACAAGCAGATTTATCTACTCTCCAAGAAGAGATTTCTCTATTTCAATCTATAAGTCTGGGCATCAGTTTATCTTTAGCGCATTGTGATAATAATGAGAATTGCTCACTCCCAATGGAAGAAAAAGAAATTCAACAACTACTTGATACAATTGAGTCTAGAATAGATAGTCTTGCTAAAAGACAAACAGAAATAGAGGATATCATTGGATTTAATAAAGTATTAAGTGCGTATATTTCAGAGAGGGACACATATAGCGAACATCTGTCAAAAATGAAAGAGCTAATTATTAGGTTTGGTAGTAATGATGAAAGTTTACAGTATGGTGTTGATCCTGATTTTCCTGTCGAGGCTGCTATTGATGAAGATTTATTAGATTATTTAAGCGAACTGACATCATTTGAGGATGAGGAGCTATTAGATGATGAGGATATTGAAGAATCGGTTACACCAGCGGAAGCAGATATCCCATCACAATAATTTTTTATTCATTATCAATTTTTATAGGTTTTGTAGGATCTATATCTTCTTGCGGGCCAAATCTTTTTATATAAGTAGCAATTACTTTATCAGCTTCCTTTAATTCATCAGGAGAGAGTTTAGTTTTTGCTTTTTGAATAGCACTAACTGATAATTTATGCGTATGTGATGCACCAACGCTAAACCATATGTAGGCAAACTCAGGATCTTTTGGTACGCCACGCCCCTTAAAATAGAGTTCGCCTAATTTATATTGTGCTTGAGGTATTGCTTTTTCAGCTGCTTTCCGAAACCAGTTGCTTGCCGTTTTATAATCTTGATTAACACCTTGTCCTTTAGAGTACATAACACCCATGTAGTATTGGGCATAGCCATGATCAGATGTCTCTGCAAGAGATTGCATCGTCGTAAAAGCTTTTTCGTAATCGTTCATAACGTACGCGATAACACCATCATTAAAATCTGCTCGGGCGGCATTTGACATCGCATATATAAGTAATAATAGTAATAACCGAATGTTTTTCATTGTTTTTAGCTCGCTATTTTTTGATGCTACTCCAAAATTTATAAAATATAATACTGGAGATAAGGACTTACCAGCTGATTTAGTTAATTAATCGCATTGTCTATATCATTGGTCAGTAAAAACGCAGGATTGTTCCATGTAGTTGATGAATTGTAAATATCAAAAAAGGTATATTTATGGATAAATTTAGGGCATTTAGAGTACATCGCGAAAATAACAAGGTTTTTGGACGCGTTGAGAATCTAAATATTTCTGATCTGAGTAAGGGAGAAGTTGTTATTAAGGCATCCTACTCTTCTGTTAATTACAAGGATGCGCTTGCCTCAACAGGCGCCGGTAAAATTATAAGAAACTTTCCTAGAGTCTCAGGTATAAATGTGTCTGGATATGTTGTGAGTTCCAGCGATAAGCGTTTTAAGGAGGGAGATCCTGTTATTGTTACAGGCTACGAATTTGGTGTAAATCATGATGGTGGTTATGCAGAATATGTAAGAGTTCCCTCTGATTGGGTTGTAGCCCTGCCTAAGGGCATGAGTCTTTTTAATGCCATGGCGATAGGAACAGCAGGATTTACCGTTGCTTTGTGTGTTCAAAGGCTTGAGGAGAATAATCAACTTCCTGAATTAGGAAAGTTTATAATTACAGGCGCATCTGGAGGAGTGGGTAACTTTGCAATTGATATTATGTCAGCACTGGGATATCAAGTTGTTGCCGTAACAGGTAAACCTGATCGTCATCAGTCATTGATTGATTTGGGAGCTGATCATTTATTAGATAGAAATACTATTGATTTAAAAGGGGCTCCATTAGAGAAAGGTCAGTGGGGCGGGGCTATTGATAATTTGGGAGGCGAAATTTTGTCTTGGCTTACAAAAACAGTAAATGTTGGAGGTAACATAGCTTCAGTTGGATTAGCAGGGGGCACTGAGTTAAATACAACTGTTATGCCTTTCATTTTGCGTGGAGTCAGCATACTTGGCATCAATGCACCAGCTTGCTCAATGAAATTACGAACCCGCTTGTGGGAACGCCTTGTTAATGATTTAGCACCAAAAAAAATAGATACGATTGTTACAAATGTTGTTCAATTAGAAGACCTACCTGATGTATTTAAAAATATGTTGGCTGGTAAAACATTTGGGCGTACCGTGGTTTCAATTAACCCTGAAAAATGATTATTATTGGATTTACAAACAGAGCCACATAGTGAAAACATTATATGACAAACTTTGGGATGATCATGTCGTACATGATTATGATGATCATAGGTCTTTGATATACATAGATCGTCATCTAATCCACGAAGTTACATCAGCACAAGCTTTTGAAGGACTTAGATTAGCAAATCGAGAGCCATGGAGAGTTAATACAAATTTAGCTGTCCCCGATCACAATGTTCCGACTAAAAATCGCGAAATTATTGAAGACCCAATTTCAAAACTTCAATTAGAAACATTAGATAAGAATTGCAGAGAAACTGGAATTACGAAATTTGAAATGTCTGATTCTAGACAGGGAATTGTTCATGTTATTGGACCCGAGCAGGGGGCGTCCTTACCAGGGATGACAATTGTTTGTGGAGATTCTCATACATCAACTAATGGCGCATTAGGAGCATTAGCATTTGGCATTGGCACATCAGAAGTTGAGCATGTACTTGCTACTCAGTGTTTGGTCCTTAAAAAAGAAAAAAATATGCTTATAAATATCAATGGCCAAATTGGTAAGGGTATTTCAGCAAAAGATATTGTACTAAGTATCATAGGAAAAATTGGTACAGCTGGCGGCACTGGATATGCTATTGAATTTTCTGGAAACGTTATACGTTCTTTATCAATGGAGGGCCGTATGACAATTTGTAATATGAGTATTGAAGCTGGTTCACGTGTAGGCCTTATTGCTGTTGATGAAACTACAATTAATTATATTAAAAACAGACCTTTTACACCGAAAAATGAAGAGTGGGATCAGGCAATAAAGTATTGGGAACGATTAAAAAGCGATGATAACGCAACCTTTGACAAGGTAATTGAAATCGATGCAGCTAATATAGAACCACAAGTTACATGGGGAACATCACCAGAGATGGTGATTTCGGTAAACGAAGCAATTCCCAATCCCTCAGAAACAGAAGATATTGTTAAACGTGAAGGTTATAAAAATGCTCTAGATTATATGGATCTCAAACCCGGAATGCGATTTGATCAAATTAAAATCGATAAGGTATTTATTGGGTCATGCACAAATTCACGTATAGAAGATTTACGAGCAGCCGCAAACATTATTAAAGGCAAGAAAGTTTCAGATAGTATTAAGTTAGCCATCGTTGTACCTGGTTCTGGTTTAATTAAAAAACAGGCTGAAAAAGAGGGGATCTCTGAAATTTTTATCGATTCAGGATTCGAGTGGCGTGAACCTGGATGCTCGATGTGTTTGGGAATGAATTCGGATCAACTAGGGTCCGGAGAAAGATGTGCATCAACATCAAATCGAAATTTTGAGGGAAGACAAGGCCCAGGTGGGCGCACTCATCTTGCGAGTCCAAGTATGGCAGCAGCAGCAGCAATTGCTGGGCATTTTATTGATATAAGAGGTTTATAGTGATTGCATTTAAAACATTTACTGGGGTGATAGCACCATTAGATAGGTCTAATGTTGATACAGATGCAATTATTCCGAAGGAGTATTTAAAGTCTATCAAACGCACGGGTTTTGGTAAAAATTTGTTCGATGCATGGCGCTATATAGAAGCAGATGCTAGTGATAAAAATAATCATGCTAGAAAACCAAATTCAGAATTTATTTTGAATAAGAGTCCATACGATGAAGCTGAGATTCTTTTATCAAGAGAAAACTTTGGTTGTGGATCATCAAGAGAGCACGCTGTTTGGGCATTATCCGATTTTGGCTTTAAAGCTGTAATAGCACCAAGTTTTGGAGATATTTTTTATAATAATTCCTTTAAAAATGGTTTTCTTCCTATTAGATTAACAGTAGATGAAATAAATATGCTTTTCAAATCCGTACAATCTATACAAGGATATAAGGCTACAATCAATCTTGAAAAACAAATTGTTAAAACTCAAGATGGAAATGAACACTCATTTGATATTGATGAAAGTTTAAAAATTAGATTACTCAAAGGACTAGATGATATTGCTCTTACTTTAGAAAATTCAGATGCAATTGTTATGTATGAAAAGAAAAGATCTAAATTCACTCCGTGGCTTTTTAGAAAATCTTAATCATTTAATTAATTAAATTAAAAGAAGTATCTTAGGTAATGATAAAAAAAAATTATGATCAGGATGTTGTTGATGATTTTGGTGATGAGTGGGAAATTTATAATCATTCCTCATGTAATGTTAAAGAACTACAGGAATTATTTTCAAAATATTTTTGTATTTTTCCTTGGAACAAGGTTGTTAATGGGGTAGGCGCAGATTTGGGTTGCGGGACAGGACGTTGGGCTAGTTTTGTGTCAGAGAAAGTCAAACTTCTAATTTGTATAGATGCAAGTAATAAAGCAGCAAGAGTAGCAAAAAAAAATATTTCAGATAATAAAAAATGTCATATTATTCAGGGAAGAATTGATTGTTTACCGCTTGAAGATAACTCCTTAGATTTTGCATATTCATTAGGTGTATTGCATCATTTACCGGATACAGCGGACGCATTAAAAAAATGTGTAAGAAAATTAAAGAAAGGCGCTCCATTTCTCCTGTATCTATATTATGCGCTTGATAATAGACCAATTTGGTATTATTTTATTTGGAAATTATCTGATTTTTTCAGAAAAATAATTTCAAAAGCACCTTTTTATATTAAATATCCCTTAAGCATTATAATTGCCCTCGCTGTTTATTTTCCATTATCCCGCATGTCGCTTTTATTAGAGATGTTAAATTTTAATGTAAGAAATATACCTCTGTCTCATTATAGGTCGAAAAGTTTTTATATATTAAGAACAGATGCATTAGATAGATTCGGTACTAAACTCGAGCGTCGATTCACAAAAAAACAAATTAGGACTATGATGGAGGACGCTGGTTTAGCTAATGTAGAATTTTCAAATAATGAACCATTCTGGTGTGCAGTAGGCATTAAGTCCACATAATATTATTAGAGATTAGATTTATATATGACTATTAAGACAAGGTTTGCTCCAAGTCCAACAGGCTCTTTACATATTGGGGGAGTTAGAACTGCGCTCTATTCTTGGCTACATGCAAGACATAATAATGGTAGTTTTGTACTACGTATTGAGGATACTGATCTAGAGCGTTCGACTGATGAAGCAACAGATATTATTTTAAAATGCATGGATTGGTTGGGGCTTGATTACGACGAAGGACCTTATTATCAAACTCAGCGTTCAAAACGATATCAAGATGTAATAGAAGAGCTATTGGAAACTGATAACGCCTACTATTGTTACTGCACAAAAGATGAAGTTGAAAATATGCGTAAAGAGGCAATGAAGCGTGGAGAAAAACCAAAATATAATGGCTACTGGCGAAATAAAAAGAGAATTCCTAAATCAACTGAAAAACCTGTTGTTAGATTTAAGAATCCGTTAGATGGAGAAGTAGTTTTAGATGATCTGGTTCAAGGTAAAGTTGTATTTAATAACGAGGAGCTAGACGACTTAATTATCGCGCGTGCAGACGGAAGTGCGACATATAATTTGAGTGTTATTGTTGATGATATGGATATGAAAATTACTGATGTTATTCGTGGTGATGATCATCTTAATAACACACCAAGGCAGATAAATATTTTAAAATCATTAAAAGCAAATATCCCAAATTATGCTCATATACCAATGATACTAGATAGTGATGGTAAAAAATTATCCAAAAGAAATAGTAACGCTAGCATATTAACATATCGTGATGAGGGTTATATACCAGAAGCATTATTAAATTATCTAATTCGTCTAGGTTGGTCAAAAGGAGATCAGGAGATATTTTCAATAAAGGAGATGATTTCTGATTTTGATATTAAAAAAGTTAATAAGTCATCTTCAAGTTTAAATATAAAAAAATTACGCTGGTTAAATCAGCAGTATATGAAAGATATTAATATTTCAAAAGCGGTTAAGTTTTTAACTGAATTTTTTGACATGAAAAATGTATCAATCAAAGATGGGCCATCACTTGAAGAATTAATTGAATTTCAAAAAGATCGTGTTCATACACTAACTGAGCTAGCAGAAAAAAGTGTATTTTTTTATAGTGATTTTGATGAGTATGATAATAAATTAGCTGCAAAACATTTAATAGCTGAAGTTTTAGAACCTATGTCTAAATTTTGTCAATCGCTAGAAGAATTAAATGATTGGGAAAGTATTAAAATAAAAAATATTTTTGAGAGTACCATCAATCAATATGAAATTGATTTTGGAATGTTGGCGCAGCCAGTGAGAGTAGCAATAACAGGCACTGGTATTTCACCAAGCATCGACCAGACATTGTATCTCTTGGGTAAGGCAAAGAGTTTGGTAAGACTGCATAGAGCTATAGATCATATCAAGAATAATACTGCATCTTGACACCGTTTATCCTGTCACGTAGAGTCTGCCGCCTGTTGAGATTAGCAAATGTATTTGGGGCTATAGCTCAGCTGGGAGAGCGCTTGCATGGCATGCAAGAGGTCGGCG
>CAJWRJ010000035.1 GCA_913046215.1 uncultured Legionellales bacterium
AAAATACCAATTTCTAATTTCTCAAAAAGTAAATCTAGATTAAGTAATATCGATACTGAAAAAGCAAATTTTGGTATGAGTATTTGTTATGAGGATGCTTTTGGAAGTGAAATAAGACGTAGCATGCCACACGCTGATATATTAATTAACGTAAGCAATGATGCATGGTTTGGTGATTCTTTTGCCCCTCATCAACACTTACAAATTGCAAGAATGCGAGCAGTAGAAAACGGTAGGTATTTCTTAAGATCAACAAATACAGGAATATCTGCAGTTATTAACAACAAAGGAGAAATTATTGCGAATTCTCCACAATTTGAAAAATATACTATAAATGAAAATGTCACATTATATTCTGGTGTAACGCCATTTAGTAAATATGGGAATAAATTTCTAATGATTCTTTGTAGCTTAATTCTTTTGTTCAGCTATATATTTGATCAGTGGAAATATAAAAAAATAATTAAGTAATTTTTCTTTCTTTAATTGCTTCTTCAAGTCGAATCTTTAATTCAGGATAGCTATTAGCCATTGATAAAACTTGTTTTCTACTCAAGCGTAATAACATTGTAGGTTTATCTGTCTTAACATTTGCTGTTCTTACATGCTTACCTAATAATGCCATTTCACCAAAAAAGTCCCCTGGCCCTAGTACAGCTATTGGCTCATCTTTATTCTCTGTTCTAAAAATTGTTACCTGACCATAAGTAATAATATATAGTGAATCGCCTCGCTCATCTTGACCAATAACAAGATCGTTTTGTAAAAAAGTTACTGATTTTGCAGATTTTGATAATATTTCTAATAATTCACTAGAAAGTCCTTCTAGAAGAGGAACCATTGCTATCACATCTTTTGGCTTTAATTTAGGAACAGGATCTGTGATCTGTGGAAGCTTATCAATCGCATCTGTTATGCGTTTATTAATATTTGAAAAAACCTTCGTTCCTAATTCGTGACTACTATGTGCTTCATCAATATATATTTTAGCAGCTATTAATGAAATTTTTTCAAATAATCTTGCTTCAAAACCTAAGTAAAATTCGGGATAATTTTCTGCTATATATTCTAAACGTATCTTACGCCTTTTTAGTCTTTCCCTATATTCCTTAATTACATTATTTTTAAACTCTTTATCAATATCAGTAACATTATTAATCTCAGTTATTACTTTTTGAGATATTAATAATCCGGCAATATTTCTTTGTAAATTTTGAGAAAACCTTACATCTTGATACCAAGACAAAATAGAAGTAGCAAAATCATTTTCGCGTAATTGTTTTATAATCATGCTCTCTGCTTTAACAAATGGGTTTTGTTTAATGTTAGTATTTTTTTTCTCTGCCATAAATGTGTCTTTATCTCGTTGCAATAAAACTCTCATATTCATATATGTGTAATACTGAAGAAAACCAATGTCATAGAGATATTTCAACTCTTTCATTTCAATACGTAGTGCTACAGAATGAGCATATCTACTTTTAGTATGATTATTTGGTGAAAAATCTTTAGATTGAAATACTTTACTAGTCTTTTCCTGTATTAATTTTTTTGTGCTTGTTGGTATAATGCTTGCCTTTCTAAAAATTTGTAATATATCTTTAGAATGTTTAAGAGACTCTTTTAAGCCATGTTGTAATTCAATTTCTTCTTGACCTGTTAATTTATTAAACCCTAATTTATTCATTAATATTTTTATAGTTGGCGCGTTAACTAATAATGAAAACATTACGACACCTAAAGTTATATAAATAAGTGTCTCTCTTTCGGGCATACTCTCGGGAATAGACAAAACAATCGCTATTGCTAATCCACCTTTTAATGCTCCCCACCACATAATGTGTCTCTCATGCATTGAAACTTTGGGTAAATTAAAAAATCTTATGGTAGTTGGTACTAAACCATAGACACCAATAGCTCTAGCTATCAAAACGAGCAAAATCGAAATAAAAATTGTATCTGCATGTGAAATAAGCAATGAAATGTCTGTAGATAAACCAATCAACAAAAATAATAATGAATTACAAACTAATGAGAGTACATCCCATGTTTCATCCACAGCCTCTTTTTCTTTTTGTGGTATACGAGTGACACTAACTAATCCCAATGTAATTGCTGATGAGACAACTGCCATAACTCCTGAAACATGCATGATGTGTTCTGCAAACGAAAAACTACTATATGCTAAAACAATTGACATAATAAGGTATGCGCTTATATTTGCCTTTATTCTAAATAGTAATTCGCTAGTAATTAGAGCCATTATAACGCCTATAAATAGACCCCCAAAAAATACCCTGAGAAATTCAAGAACGGCAACATAGAAATCAAAAACTCCAAATTGCTGCCATACAGATATTCCAAGCAGTATATTAAATAACACAATAGCTGTTGCATCATTCAGCAATGATTCGCCTTCGATAAGAGTTGTTAATCGAGATGGTGCGCCTAATTCTTTAAATAAAGCTATTACTGCAACGGGATCAGTTGCTGAAATTAATGCGCCAAAAACTAATGCGTAGATAATATTAAAATCTTGTAAAAACCATAGTCCCAACCCAATTATTGTAGTGGAAATAATTAATGCTGGAATAGCAAGCACTAGTATTGGAAAAATATCTTTCATCATGGAACGTGCGTCTAGATTAATTGCCGATTCAAATATTAAAACAGGTAAAAATAAAAATAGTACTAAATCTGGACTTAGCTGAAAGTCTAATAAAAAATTTAGTTCATAATGATGTCGCGCTAGTGATCCAAGAAATATGCCTAAAATTACAAGAAAAACAGTATACGGTATAGGTACATGACTACATATTGCAGCTGCTATCATTGAGACCGTTAAAAGACCCATGATGACTAAAATAATTTCAGATAATGGCATTATAATTTTTTTATCTAATATATATTTATCAAAAAAATAAAGTTGTTAGTTACTCTGCAGATAATCTTTCAAACAATATTATTATAGATAAACCTAAAATTATCATTAGCAGAGTGTATGCTAGCTGCTCATTAGATATATCTGGTATGTAAGGTGTTGATGCCACTAATTTTTCTTTACTATTAATTATTGTATATATACGATTTTGAAATGGCCAAACTACATATAATGAGGCTATTAATAAGCCAGTTATAAAAAGAATTACTTTTTCATAAAAATTTTCTAATAGATAAGATATTAAACGACTAAAAATAACTAACCCCATTATAATTCCTATAAAAAAAGGTAATATAATTGAGATTTTAAAATAAGCTATTGCGTTCAATATATAGCTATATTTTTTTAACATAAGTAAAACGAAAGCGCCTGAAACTCCGGGTAATAACATAGCTGAGATCGATGCTATGCCGCATATCAATATAAACCAGCTATTATTTGGAGTTGAAGATGGGCTCAAAGTAATAAAAAATCCACCGAAGACAATACCAAAAATTAAGAAAAATAAATTTCTTGATTTTAAAATCGTATAATAATTACGTAGAAACATAATTACTGAACCAAATATCAAACCAAAAAATAAACCATAAATTATTTCTGGATGAGTACGAATAAGAATAGGTAATGGAATAACACGAGTGAAAAATAGCAATGCAATAAACATCCCAATTCCTAATGGTAACAAAAAATTAAAATGTGGTTTTTGTATACTACCAATTAAATCTAATGAAAAAATCATTCTTAACCATTTTGAATCAAACGATTTTATAGCCTCTATTAGTTTTGGATAAATACCAAGTATAAAAGCAATAGTTCCGCCACTTACTCCTGGAACTACATCTGCAGAACCAACAAAGAAACCTTTTAGAACTAATTTTAATTTTGCTTGATACATTAAGTGTTACTTAGTTTTATGATATTGCCGACTTAAGTTATGTACTGCATCTACAAGAATGCCTACTTTATCAGGTTCAATATCTGGTGTTATCCCATGACCAAGATTAAATACATGACCAGACCCTGATCCATAAGATCTGAGAATAGATTCAACCTCATCAACTATTTTTTTCTCAGACTCTTTTAGAATCCTTGGTTCCATATTACCTTGTATGGCTACACGTTTGCCTATACGTTCTCTTACCTGTCCAATATTAGAATTCCAATCTATACTTATAGCATCGCAGTCAGCTTCTACTATTTTTTCAATCCATTTGTCTGCTCCTTTAGTAAATAATATTACTGGGACCTTAACTTCACTATGTTCATTTTTTAAGTGCTCACATATTATCTTCATATAATAAAGTGAAAAATTCATATAATTTGGTGTTTTTAAAATCCCACCCCAAGTATCAAAAATCATTATCGCTTGAGCACCAGCATTGATTTGAGCCTTTAAATAAAGTGTTATTGAATCAGATAAATGTTTAAGTAATAAATGCAGGCTGGCTGGCTCAGCTTCTAACATACCTTTTACCTTGGAAAATTCTCTGCTCGACCCCCCCTCTATCATATAAGTTGCTAACGTCCATGGGCTTCCTGAAAATCCAATTAATGGTACATCGCCATTGAGCTCTCTACGAACAAGTCTAATTGAATCCATAACATATTTTAATTCTTGTTCTGGGTCCGGGAGTGGTAAATTTTTTATATCATTAGAATTGGTTATTGATCTTTCAAATCTAGGACCAACTGACTCTACTAACTTTAAACCTAAGCCCATTGCATCAGGTATTGTTAAAATATCTGAAAAAATAATCGC
The DNA here is from genome assembly GCA_913046215.1 of uncultured Legionellales bacterium. Classification (GTDB taxonomy): domain Bacteria; phylum Pseudomonadota; class Gammaproteobacteria; order Eutrophobiales; family Eutrophobiaceae; genus UBA11869. The sequence goes on from CAJWRJ010000035.1 coordinate 4,701, forward strand.
AGCATCTAATGGGTACCGGTGAAGTGGTTGCATGGTCACCTCACAAGCCAATTCCGGTGTTTGACATAGCGTAACAAAATCACCAGCTTTCTTTCTTGTTTCTCGATATTCGGGTAAATATCTCCCTGCTTGACGCATTATCCAGACAGGCGTCATATCGACAGGCTCTCGAAGCAGTGCCTTGATTAAACGGTTATTTTTTAATTGTTCCGGCATATAAATATTAGTTTTTTGTTGATTATTTACTTTTTGTAAATAATACTTTATTCGAGAGTTGATTACATCGACAATAAATATTATTAGGCTAAAATGCACTTATTAATTAATTTTATTAAGAGGATATTATGATAATTCCAGCGAGTGAACTAATTGCAGCAGCAAAATCTAATTGTGATTGTTTTGATCATGTTGAGGCTAAATTGTTTTTCGATAGAAACAAAGATGTGACCATAATTGATGTCAGAGAACCAAAGGAACTTGAGGACTCTAAATTAAATGATTCAATAAATATTCCGAGAGGCCTCCTTGAAATGAAAATCACAGAAATTTGTGAAAAACATGATGCACCAATACTTATTCATTGTAAAACAGGTGGAAGAGCTTCGCTTTCAGCTAATACACTTCAAATAATGGGATATTCAAACGTTCATGTTATATCTGCTAATTACGACGACATAAAAATGACTTTTGGCTAAAACACTAACGGATTATACAAGTGCGGGTAAATCTGTTTCACCCATAAGATATTTATCGATACCAGCGGCAGCTGATCTCCCTTCTGCGATTGCCCAAACAATCAAGCTTTGACCTCTACGCATATCACCTGCTGAAAATACTCCTTCAATATTTGTCATCCATGTATTTTTATCAGCGACAACATTGCCGCGATTATCACGTACCACACTGAGTTCTTCTAGCATACCTTTTTCCGGACCAAGAAATCCCATTGCTAATAAAACGAGGTCGCATGGAATTTCTTCTTCGCTACCTTTCATCTCCTCAAATGATATCTGACCATTTAGATTTTTCATTTCTACTGTTGTTATCTGTAATGCTTTAACATTGCCCTTACCATCATCAATAAACTTTTTTGTTGATACTGAATAGACGCGTTCAACACCCTCTTCGTGAGCAGATGCTGTTCTAAAAATACGTGGCCATTCTGGCCATGGGTTATCCTCAGCCCTTAAATTTGGCGGTTTTGGCAAAATCTCGAGTTGATGAACAGATTTTGCGCCCTGACGATTTGCGGTACCCAAACAGTCAGCGCCTGTATCCCCACCACCAATAATAACTACATGCTTTCCCTTTGCATTAATAAAGTTATTAGACATTTTTTCACCCTCACAAACTTTATTCTGCATAGGAAGATATTCCATAGCTTGATGTATTCCATTTAAATCGCGGCCACCTACTTGCAAATCACGTGACTCGCACGCTCCGCCAGTTAAAAGTAGAGCATCATAATCTTTTCTTAAATCCTCAATACTTATATTTTTTCCAACCTCACAGTTAGTTTTAAATAAAATACCTTCCTCAATTAACTGTTGTAGTCTTCTATCTAGACGTTTTTTTTCCATTTTAAATTCAGGTATACCATAACGAAGTAAACCACCCACCCTATCGTCTCTTTCAAAAACAGTTACATCATGACCAACACGTACCAATTGCTGTGCAGCTGCAAGACCAGCGGGACCGGAGCCTACTATAGCAATCTTTTTCCCAGTTTTATTTTCTGAAATCTCTGGTTTTATCCAGCCATTCTCCCAAGCTTTCTCAATTATTGAGAGCTCGACAGATTTAATCGAGACAGGATCATCATTAATTCCTAACACGCAGGATCCTTCACAAGGTGCGGGACAAAGGGTACCTGTAAACTCTGGAAAGTTATTAGTTTCATGTAATCTATTTATCGCATCATGCCATTGATCGCGATAAACCAAATCATTCCAATCCGGAATAAGATTACCTAAGGGGCAGCCCTGATGACAAAAAGGGATGCCACAATCCATACAACGAGCTGCCTGCTCTTTTAAGGGCTCAACAGGCCATGGCTCCATGACTTGATTCCAGTCTCGTAAACGTTTTTTCACTGGCCGGTAGGGTTGTTTTTCCCTCCTAAATTCGATAAAACCAGTTACTTTACCCATGTGCAGCCTCCATTACAGCTTCATCTTCCGATACTCCAATTTCGCGTGCTTTTTTGATGGCACTTAAAACACGTTTATAATCTCTAGGCATTACCTTTATAAACTTAGACTGATATTTATCCCAATTGTCCAAAATATTTTTTGCAACAGGGCTTTTTGTATAATTTATATGTTTTTTTAATAAAGTTTTTACAGTATGACAATCATCATCATCAGTCAATTGATCTAGATCAACCATTCCTTTGTTACAATTGATTTTAAACTCATCATTTTCATCTAGAACATAAGCGATTCCACCCGACATTCCAGCTGCAAAATTACGGCCAGTTTTACCGATAACAACAACTCGTCCTCCTGTCATATATTCACAACCGTGATCACCAATTCCTTCAACAACGGTATTAACTCCGCTATTTCTAACACAAAAACGTTCACCTGCAATTCCACGAAAATATGCCTCTCCTCGAGTGGCGCCATATAGAACAACATTTCCAACCAGAATATTTTTTTCCGCAACAAAAGTAGAATTTAATGGAGGATAAACAATAATTTTCCCGCCAGACAAACCTTTCCCAATATAATCATTAGCATCGCCTTCAAGAGTCAGAGTTACACCATTTGGAATAAATGCGCCAAAACTCATACCGGCTGAGCCACTAAAATGAATATTGATAGTATCCTCAGTAAGTCCCTCTCCGCCAAAACGTTTGGTAATTTCATAACCAAGAATTGTTCCGGTCGTTCTATTAGTGTTTTTAATTTGTGTTTTTATGTTTACTTTTTTGCCTTCATCCAGAGCTTTCTTGCACATTGGAACCAATTTTTTTACATCTATTGATTTTTCTAAACCATGATCCTGTTTCTTAACACAAAAAATCTGATCGCCTTTACGTGGCTCAGGCTTGAAGAGTATTTTCGAAAAATCGATTCCTTTTGCTTTCCAGTGATTTATTGCTTTTCTTACATCTATCTTATCGACTTGTCCTATCATCTCATCAATTGTTTTATATCCTAACTGCGCCATATACTCACGAACTTCCTGAGCAATATATTTAAAAAAGTTTTCAACAAATTCGGGTTGTCCTGTGAATTTTTTTGTAAGCTTCGGGTTTTGAGTTGCAACTCCCACGGGGCATGTATTTAAATGACAAACACGCATCATTATGCAGCCCATAACAACTAATGGTGCAGTCGAAAAACCAAATTCTTCTGCACCCAATAAAGCCGCAATAACTACGTCTCTTCCAGTTTTAAGTTGCCCATCAGTTTGCACAACAATGCGATCTCTCAGGCCGTTTTGAACTAGTACTTGCTGTGTTTCAGCAACACCAAGTTCCCAAGGTAGTCCAGCATGCTTAAGGGAGCTTATTGGAGATGCTCCAGTTCCACCATCATAACCTGAGATTAGAACAACATCAGAATGTGCTTTTGCAACGCCTGCCGCTACAGTGCCAACGCCAACCTCGGCAACTAACTTGACATGTACACGTGCGAGTGGATTTGAGTTTTTTAAATCATGAATAAGTTGTGCTAAATCTTCTATTGAATAAATATCATGATGAGGTGGTGGTGAAATTA
>CAJWRJ010000036.1 GCA_913046215.1 uncultured Legionellales bacterium
GAGTCATGTCAGTTATCTTGAGGGTTGTACCGCGCCAATGAGAGATGAAAATCAATTACACGCTGCTGTTGTTGAATTAGTTGCCTTAAAAGATGCAGAAATTAAATACTCCACAGTGCAAAACTGGTACCCGGGTGATGAAAATGGTGTCGGTGGTATCTATAACTTTGTCACAAAACGGGGTGACTGCAGAGGGGATAACTCAAAAATTTCATGGACGCAGGTTGAAACTGGCTCAGCAATTACATGGAAATATCCAAGCTGTCTTCTGAAGGGAAATAACTCTACAGGTGAATTTTATTCAGTCGCAGTAACCAATAATTATCAGCAGGCTGATACCGGAACCAAGATGATCCACATTGGGAATAACACAAGCAGTACGATTATCTCAAAGGGTATCTCAGCAAGACATGCACAGAATGCATATCGCGGTTTGGTTAAGATCAGCAAGAACGCCAAGGGAGCAAGAAATTACTCTCAGTGCGACTCATTATTAATGGGAGATCAATGCGGAGCTCATACCTTTCCATATATTGAAGCTAAAAATTCAACAGCACAGGTCGAGCATGAGGCAACGACATCGAAAATAAGTGATGAGCAACTCTTCTATTGTCTGCAACGCGGTATTTCAGAAGAAGATGCAGTAAATATGATTGTTAATGGTTTCTGCAAAGAGGTTTTCAAAGAGCTGCCCATGGAGTTTGCTGTTGAAGCACAGAAACTATTAGGCGTTACTCTTGAAGGTGCTGTCGGTTAACAAAACGGAAATAAAGAATGTTAAATATAAAAGATTTATACACAGCTGTTGAAAATAAAAAAATACTTGAGGGTTTAAACTTGAGTATTAAAGCAGGCGAAGTGCATGCCATTATGGGACCTAATGGTTCTGGAAAAAGCACGCTGGCAAACATCTTAGCAGGCAGAGATGGCTATCAAGTAACTAAAGGTAGCGTGTCCTATCAAGATAAAAATTTACTTGATCTATCTCCCGAAGAACGTGCGCGTGAAGGAGTGTTTCTCGCTTTTCAATACCCAGTAGAAATTCCAGGTGTAAATAATATTTATTTACTAAAAGCTGCGCTAAATGCAATTAGAAAACATAAAGGTGAATCTGAATTAGATGCAATGGAGTTTATGACACTAGTAAAAGAAAAAATGAAGTTGGTCCAAATGAATGAAGACCTACTATCGAGATCAGTAAATCAGGGTTTTTCTGGTGGTGAAAAAAAACGCAACGAAGTCTTTCAAATGACAATACTTGAACCAAAACTTGCAATACTAGATGAAACTGATTCCGGACTTGATATTGATGCACTAAAAATTGTTGCAAATGGCGTTAATAGCCTAAGAAATGATGAGCGTGCTTTTATTGTTGTTACACATTATCAACGTCTACTGGACTACATCAAACCTGACTATGTTCATGTTTTGGGGAATGGGAAGATCATTAAATCGGGTGGTCCCGAGCTTGCAATCGAGCTTGAGGAAAAAGGTTACGACTGGATTAATTAAGAATTATGGAAGACGTAATCAAAAACTATTCGGCTGATTTTATGCAGCTTAAAAATACTAAAGAAAATGACTGGTTTTCAAAACAACGTCAATCGGCATTCGATATTTTTCAAGAATCTGGTTTTCCAAATACTAGAGTTGAGGATTGGAAATACACGGATGTAAAGCCTATCGCCAAAAATACATTTTCAAATATTACTGAAAGCAATGTGGCCTCTGATAATAATGAAATAGATGAAATTCTCATCAAGGACTTGGACTGTGTAAATTTAGTTTTCATTAATGGAACCTACTCAGAAAAATATTCAGATATAAAAAATATTTCAAGCAAGATCGTAATAAAGAGCATGGCAGATGCTCTAATCAATGATGAGAGTCTGTTAAAAAAACATTTAACAAAGCATATAAATCAAGAATTGAATTCTTTTACAGCACTCAATACTGCATTTATTCAAGATGGTGCATATATAAACATTTCAGCGAACACCAATATAGATAAACCTATAAATATCACCTATATATCTAGGGATAGTAACCATCCGTTCGCAACACACCCAAGAAATTTAATTGTGATGGGAGAAAATTCCAACGCAACAGTAATCGAGAACTACGTTGGCAGTGGTAAGGTAAATTATTTTACTAACAGCGTCACTGAAACGGTTTTATTGCAAGGTGCAGTACTAAAGCACTATAAAATACAACAAGAGGGATCTAGTGCATTTCATATTGCAAGCCTAAATACATCTCAAAGTAAAGATAGTCGATTTGAGTCCCATTTAGTATCAATTGGTGGCGCACTAGTCCGAAATAACATTAATGCTTCTTTAAATGAGGAAGGGGCGGAAATAATCATGAACGGTCTGTACATGACTGAGGATGTGCAGCATGTTGATAACCACACTCGCGTTGACCACCTGAAACCACACACACAAAGCCATCAAAACTACCGTGGTGTTTTAAATGGAAAGAGTCGCGGTGTATTTAATGGAAAAGTGGTTGTTCATCCTCAAGCACAAAAAATTGAAGCTTACCAAAATAATGCAAATCTTTTGTTGTCAGATGATGCGGAGATAGATACAAAACCAGAACTAGAAATTTATGCTGATGATGTGAAATGTACTCACGGTGCGACAGTGGGACAGCTGGATGATGATATGTTGTTTTATCTTCGCTCACGTGCTGTTGATGAAAAAACCGCGAGAAGTCTTTTAACTTATGCATTTGCAGATGAAGTGATTAGCGAAATTAATATAAAAGAAATACAAAATAAGTTGGAACGCTTAATTATAGGTAGATTGCCAGATTCATCTCTAATACGAGAGTATGTGTAATGAATAAAAAAAATAATACTGCAGAAATACAAAATCAAACTAATGGGTTTGATGTAGAAAAAATTAGAAAAGATTTTCCTATTCTGCATCAAGAAATTAATGGAAAACCTTTAGTCTACCTCGATAACGCTGCTACAACACAAAAACCAAAAAGTGTTATTGATTCGATTGAAAAATATTATCGTGGATACAACTCTAATATACATCGTGGTGTACATACACTCAGTGAAAATGCTACTGAAGCCTACGAATCAGCACGTGTTAAAGTCAAAGATTTTATTAATGCAAATTCAACTAAAGAAATTGTTTTTGTTCGTGGTGCAACAGAGGCGATTAATTTAGTTGCGCAAAGTTTCGGTCGTAATACATTAAGTAGCGAAGATGAAATTATTATTACCGAATTAGAACATCATGCAAATATTGTTCCTTGGCAACTACTGAGTCAGCAAACTGGTGCAAAACTAAAATATGTTCCGATCAATGATGATGGAGAATTAATAGAATCTGAATACAAAAAAATACTAAATGAGAAAACCCGTATTGTTGCTGTTGGGCATATATCGAATGCTTTGGGAACAATTAATCCAATAGAAAATATGATTAATTTGGCTCATGAATATGGTGCAAAAGTCTTAATTGATGGGGCTCAGGCAACATCGCATACATCAGTTGATGTTAAAAATCTCAATTGTGATTTCTATGTTTTCTCTGGGCATAAACTATTTGGTCCCACCGGCATTGGGGTGCTTTACGGTAAAGAAGATTTGCTTGAAAAAATGCCTCCATATCAAGGAGGCGGCGATATGATAAAAATGGTTACTATGAAAGAAACTCAATATAACGAGCTTCCACATAAATTTGAGGCTGGAACACCAAACATATCAGGCGTGATTGGGCTTGGTGCGGCAATTGACTACGTCAATAAAATTGGTCTCGAAAATATCGAAAATCACGAACAGCAGTTACTAGATTACGCTAACCAAATGGCATCGGAAATAACTGAACTAAAGTTTGTTGGAACAGCAAAAAATAAAACGAGTATATTATCCTTTACTCTTGATGGAATACATCCTCATGATGTTGGAACAATACTTAATAATGATGGAATTGCGATAAGGACCGGTCATCATTGCGCAATGCCTGTCATGGAGTATTTTCAAATACCGGCAACCAGCAGAGCTTCTTTTTCATTTTACAATACTCATGCTGAGGTCGATGTTCTAATTGAAGGAATCAATAAATGTAGTAAGGTTTTTAACTAATGTTTGATATTAAAGATCTCTATCAGGAAATTATTGTTGATCATAACCGTAATCCTCGTAATTTTGGAATAATTAATGACGCTGACAAAGTTATAGAAGGATTCAACCCACTTTGTGGAGATAAACTTAAACTATATTTAAAAACTGAAGGAAAAAATATAGCTGATATTTCTTTTGATGGATCAGGTTGCGCTATCTCAGTCGCATCTGCTTCATTGATGACAGATGCAATGAAAGGAAAATCAATCAACGATGCCGAATTACTTTTTAATAATTTTCATGAGTTAATTACAAATGAAAATGGTGTGGATGAAAAAAGTCTTGGCAAGTTAGCTGTACTCGCTGGTGTTAAAGATTATCCAGCTAGAGTAAAGTGTGCAACATTATGCTGGCATACATTGCATTCAGCAATAACGGGTAATAAAGAAACAGTAAGTACAGAATAGGATTAAGTTATGGATGAAAATAAACCAATAGTATTAAACCGTGATTGTGATGCAATTTTAATTCCAGTTGGCACGCCACTAACATTATCTGAGGGCACTACTGTTTTAATTACACAAGCCTTAGGTGGAAGTTACACTGTAAATGTTAATGGTAACCTTGCGCGGATAGATGCAAAAAATGCAGATGCTCTTGGTTTTGAGATTAAAAATAATCTTGATTCAGAGGCAAAAAAAGAAATTACTGGTGATGGCGCAGTTGATGAAGAATTAATCTGGGAGCAACTAAAAACATGCTATGACCCAGAAATTCCAATTAATATAGTCGAACTAGGCCTAATATATCAGTGCGATATTACTCCCCTAGGAGCTGATGGGAATCAAGTAGATATAGTAATGACGTTAACTTCACCAGGCTGTGGAATGGGGGATTATCTGGCTGAGGATGTACGCCTTAAAATCCTAGCGCTCCCCAATGTGACAAAAGTCAATGTTAGCGTGACTTTTGAGCCTCCTTGGAACTACGACATGATGTCGGAAGCTGCAAAACTAGAAACCGGAATGTATTAATTACAGTGTTTTTCAAAGGAACCAGCTAAATTGATAATTTCACCTAAAACAGTTGAAGTCGTATAATCCTTTAAATTCGTTGAAGGATCTGCTTTGGGAGAAATGTAGTGGCGATTGAAAAAACATTGGCAATAATAAAACCAGATGCTGTTGCTAAAAATTACGCGGGGAAAATACTTGCTCAAATAGAAGCAAATGGTCTTAAAATTGTAGCTAGTAAAATGACACATCTCACTAGGGAAAAAGCAGAGAAATTTTATAGTGAGCACGTAGATCAAATATTCTATAAACCTCTAATCAAATATATGTCCTCAGGGCCTATTATTGTAAAAGTTTTTGAGGGAGATCATGCCATTTCCAATTTACGTAAAATTATGGGTGCAACTATACCTAGCAACGCAAAAGAAGGTGAAATAAGAAAACTATATGGTAATCATGAGCCTGTTAATGGTACCTATGAGAATGCAATTCATGGTTCAGATAGTTTAGAAAGTGCTGAAAGGGAAATTAATTTTTTTTTCACTAATGATGAGCTCTGTGAAAGGATATGATAGAAGAACAAAAAAAACTAAATCTTATTGATTTTGATCGCAACGCACTAGAATCCTATTTTGTAGATGCAGGAGAGAAGTCTTTTCGGGCACATCAAGTTCTTAAGTGGATTTATCATCGCGGTGTAATTGATGTTGAATTAATGACAAATCTTAGTAATGATTTACGTTCTTTTTTAAAAGACAAAACTTCTATCAAACTTCCGCAAATAATATCCGAAAAAAGATCGGAAGATGGAACAAAAAAATGGTTAATTGGTATCGATGATGAAAATTCAATCGAGACCGTATTTATTCCAGAAAATGATAGGGGCACCCTTTGTATATCAACACAAGTAGGATGCGCGCTAGATTGTAAATTTTGCTCAACAGCGAAACAGGGATTCAATAGAAACCTAACAACGAGTGAGATTATTGGCCAAGTATGGCTTGCGAATGAAGTCCTTGGATATTTCAAAAATGAAAAACGTATAATCACAAATATTGTTTTTATGGGAATGGGTGAACCACTACTTAATTATGATAATGTTATAAAAACAATTAATTTATTGACGGATGATTATGGATTTGGATTATCAAAAAGACGAGTTACTGTTAGCACGTCAGGAATTGTACCGGGTATTGACCGCCTGAAAGAGGATAATAAAGTAAGCTTGGCTATATCGCTACATGCAAGTAACGATGAACTTCGAGATAGCATTGTTCCAATTAATCGATCGTATCCAATAAATGAATTACTTGCTTCATGTAAACGCTACACAGAAAGCAAGGAAGATGAGCCAATAACAATCGAATATGTAATGCTTAAGGACATAAATGACAGCTTAAAAGATGCACACAATTTGGTTAAATGCCTCCATGGTATCCCATCAAAAGTTAATCTAATACCCTTTAATAAGTTTCCGGGGACTTACTTTTCAAGCTCTGAAATAGATACAATTAATGCATTTAGAAATGTGCTAATTAAATCGGGAATATTTACAATTACAAGAAAAACACGTGGTGATGATATAGATGCAGCATGCGGTCAACTTGTAGGAAATTTTGTTGCTAAATCGACTAGACACCAAAAAAATAGCGTGGGGTTAAATTAATGTACGAATCAAAAAAAACAATGTATTTAATTTTGATATCAGTATTATTTTTAGCATCGTGTATCAATAATAATATGTATGATGAGAATATTCGACCATCTGAAATACGTGAGCCTCAGACAACAAATGAAGTTGCGCTAACTAATCTAAACTTGGGTATTGCCTATTTAAGAGAGGGTAATTACAACAAATCTTTAGAAAAAATAAAAAAATCGCTGAGCGCAGATTCTAATTATGCTCCAACTTATAATGTGCTTGGCCTGCTTTATCAACAACTAGGTGATAATAACAAAGCTGAAGAAAATTTTAGAAAAGCAATTTCCATAAATAGTTTAGATTCATCAACACTTAATAATTATGGAAATTTTCTATGTAAACTAGGTAGATTAGATGAGGCAGAAAAGACATTATTAAAAGCTGCGAAAAATCCACTCTATGATACGCCAGAAATTGCTTTGACAAATGCTGGACTATGTCTTTATCAAAATGGACAGGTCGAAAATTCAAAAAAATATTTTCGAGAAGCACTACAACTTAATCCATCAATACCTCAAGCTTTAATTAAAATGTCAGAAATAAATTTTGATACGAAAAACTATTTATCTGCAAGAGCGTATTTACAACGTTATCAAGAAATCGCACTACATAATGCTAAAACACTTTTACTTGGTATAAAAATAGAAAATAAACTTGGTGATAAGGATGTGGCTTCTAGTTATGAGCTACTATTAAAAAATTCTTTTCCTGATTCTGATGAAGCACTAAGTCTTAAAAAAACAATTGTTTTAAAAAATAAAGAAGTTAATAAAAATAATGAGGTAAAAAAGAACCAACCAGATACTAAAGAAAATAAGGTAAAAAAGAACCAACCAGATACTAAAGAAAATAAACCAATAGAAACCTCTGAAAGAGCTTTATCAATAAATACTAATCAAGATAAAGATGCTATAAAA
>CAJWRJ010000037.1 GCA_913046215.1 uncultured Legionellales bacterium
CGAACCTCTACTGACGGAGTCAGAGTCCGTAGTGCTACCGTTACACAAACCCCCAAAGGGGTACTATACGTGTTAGCGTTTCGAGTATTGTGGTCTCTTACGTGATTTGTGTAGGCCGATTTTTTTACGCTCAACTTCTCTTGCATCACGTGTAACAAATCCTGCCTGACGAAGTGGTTTGCGTAATGATTCATCATAGACCATGAGTGCGCGGGTGATGCCATGGCGAATTGCTCCGGCTTGTCCGGAAATACCTCCACCTGTAACAGTGATATTGAAATCAAAATCTTCCATCATTTTTAGTGTTTCGAGTGGTTGACGAACGATCATGCGTCCAGTTTCGCGACCAAAGTATTGATCGATTGTACGATTATTAATTGTAATTTGACCGCTACCGCGTTTTAGAAAAACACGAGCCGAAGAGCTCTTGCGTCTTCCTGTGCCATAGTAAATCTGATCTGCCATCTAAATCTCCAATGCCTGCGGTTGTTGTGCTGTATGTTGATGTTGTTCGTCGGCGTAAACTTTGAGTTTACGATACATCTCTCTCCCCAAAGGTCCCTTTGGAAGCATCCCCTTCACAGCTTTTTCAATGACTCGTTCTGGATTTTTTTCCATTAGCTTTTCGAAATTAATTGATTCGATTCCGCCTGGATAGCCGGTATGGTGGTGATACATTTTATCCTTTCTTTTATTGCCGCTGACACGAACATCTTTTGCATTTATAACGACGATATAATCACCGGTATCCATATGAGGGGTATACTCGGGCTTGTGTTTACCACGTAAACGTCTTGCAATCTCAGTTGCTAGGCGTCCTAGTGTTTTGCCCGCAGCGTTGACTACGTACCAGTCGCGTTTGATATCATCAGGTTTTGCAGTATAGGTCTTCATGTCTTTATGCTTGGTCAAAAAAAGAGCTGGAATAGTACGGATTGACCTCTAGACTGTCAATAATATAAGTTGTTAAATGGTGACTTTAATACCAAATATTTGGATGATTTATGAATATGAGACAGTTTAGTAGGCTAGATGAAGCTATCATGCATCTCGATAATGTGCTTTCCGGCTTCTCGAATATGCGGCCACCTAATGCCAAAAGAGAATATCCAGCAGAATCATTGCGGGACTCAGATCTGAGTTCAAATGAAAAGAAACATGCTTCCGGTTTAATGCGTGTTAATCATGCTGGGGAAATTGCAGCACAAGCACTTTATAAAGCGCAGTCAGTTTTAGTAAAGGATGATGAGCTTAAGAAAACAATGCAACAATCAGCAGATCAAGAATTCGATCACCTCGATTGGTGTGAAAGACGTTTAGAAGAGTTGGGCGAAGATGTTAGCTATTTAACACCAGTTTGGTATCTCGGTTCATTTGGTATTGGTATTGTCGCGGGTTCTTTTGGCGACAAATGGAACTTAGGTTTTATAGCAGAGACCGAACATCAGGTAGTAAGTCATCTTGAAACACATATTAAAGAGTTACCTCTTGGTGATAATCGCAGTAGGGCAATACTTGAGCAGATGCAGGCGGATGAACAGCATCATGCTGATGAGGCAGAAACTAGTGGCGCAAAAAAACTACCATTAGGCGTTAAAAAATTGATGAGATTTGCATCAAAAATAATGACCAAAACGGCATACCATATTTAATTCTCATTTACCTCTTGAAAAATAATTTCTAGCCCCAATTTGTTTGGATAACGAAATAGTTATACATTTTGGAGGTTAAAATGTTGTTAATAAATCGTGACCCATTGAATCTTTTTGATAGGGTTCATCAGAGGTTAAATAGTTTAGCGTATTCAAATAATGATGGTTATCACAATAATAGTTACGTAAATAGCTGGAATCCTGCAGTTGATATAAGAGAAGAAAAAGATAAATTCTTAATCATGGCGGATATTCCAGGTGTGGATCCGAAAGACATCGAGATTACGATGGAAGACGGAGTATTAACTGTCAAGGGTGAGAGATATTTTAAAACTAAAAATGATGATGAGACGTACAAACGTCTTGAGAGATCAAGCGGAAGTTTTTATAGACGTTTTAGTCTGCCCGATACAGCCGACGGCGAACATATCGAAGCAAAGGGAAATAATGGTGTATTAGAAATAACTATCCCAAAGCACGAAAAGGTTCAGCCTCGTAAGATCGAAGTTAAAAGTTAACGATGAAAGCAGAAAAGGCCTTATTTTTGGGCCTTTTCTGTTATTTCAAATGTCTATTACTGTATTCTATTGAACTAATTGCTTACCATAGTCCACTAACATACAGTTACATTTAAGTTATACAGATTATGATTAACATATTTTCAAGGTTTCTCTCGGCATTTTTGTTTGCAGTATGCTCCTTCATAACCGTCTCTGTTAATGCGGTTCTACCTCAGGAGTTAGATGGCAACGAATTGCCTAGCCTCGCTCCGATGCTTGAGAATGTAACTCCGGCCGTAGTTAATATTGCTACCGAAGGCCGAGTTAAGCAACGTCAGAGCCCATTATTCTCAGATCCTTTTTTTCGTCATTTCTTTAAAATTCCTGATCAGCCAGTTGAACGCAAAACAAGTAGCTTGGGTTCAGGTGTAATCGTAGACTCTGAACGCGGTTTGGTTTTGACGAATCACCATGTTATTGCTAACGCGATACAAATTACGATTACCATGCGTGATGGCCGACAAGTTGAAGCTGAAATTGTGGGTGCAGATCCAAAAACTGATATTGCTGTACTTAAGATACCGACTGAAAATTTAACTGCGTTAAAAACAGCCGACTCAAATGAATTAAAGGTTGGAGATTTTGTTGTTGCCATTGGCAATCCATTCGGTCTTGGTCAAACGGTGACATCAGGAATAATTAGCGCATTGAGTCGAAGTGGTTTGGGCATAGAAGAGTATGAGGACTTTATACAAACTGATGCGTCAATTAACCCAGGCAACTCAGGTGGAGCTTTGGTAAATCTTAGAGGAGAACTTGTTGGTATTAACACGGCAATTTTCTCTCAAAGTGGAGCAAGCCATGGTATTGGTTTTGCGATTCCGATAAATTTGGCATTGCGAATTGCAGAACAAATTCTTGAAACAGGGGAAGTTAAGCGTGGTTTTCTCGGCGTCAGCATTCAGGATATAAGCCCCTCTCTTGCAGAGGCCTTTGGACTTGATAAAAAGAACGGCGCATTAATAAATAAGGTGCTAAAAGACTCGCCTGCTGACAAAGCTGGATTACAACCTGGTGATGTTGTTATTTCAATCGATGGAAAGAAAGTTAGAAATGCAAATGATGTTAGAAATAGAATCGGATTATTACCCGTTGGAGAAAAAATTCAATTTAAATTACTGCGAGATGGAAAGGAGTTTGAGCTTGTCGTATTAGTTGAGGAAAGTACCGAAGAAAATAATAAGACAGCTATCACGAATCAGCTATTACAAGGTGTAACGGTTGGCGATATTGGTAAAGGTAATCCATATTTTGGAAAAGTTGAAGGCGTTATGATTTTACAAATTACACGCAATAGTAAAGCATGGAAGAGTGGTCTTAGGGCTAAGGATGTTATTACCTCGGTGAATAAAGAGCCAATCAAGAATTTAGATGAATTTCTATCTGCAGTTGACAAAAAAGAGAAGGCACTACTATTTAGAGTTATAAGAGGAAATGCAGCATCGTTTATTGTTGTTAAATAACTAATAGATAGTCACCGTTAACTTACTTCTCGTCTATTTAATAGCGTAATTTTTTGTTTTAAAAAGTCTATTTCTATCTATTACAATTTCATTTAGTAGTTCAATATCAACATATCCTTTTTCACAATTATAATCATCACTACTTACAAACTTATTATTTGGCGCACCTAGATTATTTATAACCAGAGACGATCCGGTGAAATCATTATCTATTGTATAGGCATGCGTGGTAATAACGGTTGGTAGGCCAGCATTTAGGGCTGAGATATTACCATTTGTAGTATCTTCTATTGCAACACAGTTATTAGGCGATAATTCAAGATTTGATAATGCTCGAATATAAACCTCGGGAGATGGTTTCTTATCTACAATAATATCACTCGTTACGATTGTGGAAAATAAATCTTTGGGGTCAACGCCTAAAATCTTCTGCATTAAGATTGTGAAATTTGCTGTAGAGGAGTTTGTCGCTATACCTAATAAAATTTTATTTGCTTTTGCTTCATTAAGCAGTCTTTTTATTCCAGGGCGCAGTTTGATGTCGCTATTTAGCAGCATGGTGCGATAATTTTCTGATTTACATTTATGTAATTCTTTTATGAATTCATCGTCTTTTTTTATTGTCTCATCTTGTTTCAGACAAAGTTTTATTCGCTCTTTGCCACCAGATATATAAAGTAATTCATGATATTTAGGTTTTGACCAATGCCAGTTAAGATTAAAATCAGAAAACGCCTGATTGAAGGCTTGACGGTGTATTTCTTCAGTGTCAGCGATTGTTCCATCGACATCGAATATAATACCTTTAAGTTTCATTTTTTTAGGTTTTCCTATTTTTTTGGTTTTTCAGGGGGGGCGTGTTGCAACTATTTCTTTTCTTCGTCTATAAGTTGATCTGCATCAAATCCAAGAACTTTTGTAGATTCATTAGCCGGCAACTCTTCAATATCTTTTAATTTTCTTTGCATAGCTCTGGTTCTAATTCCTGCTTTATCTATTGTGCCTGAAGCTCTATCAAGTTGAGTTTTAACCTTTGTTAGGACATCACCAAAAGCATTAAATTCAGTTTTAACTGCAGATAATATTTTGCGAACTTCACTAGATCTATTTTCTATTGCTAAGGTTCTAAAGCCCATACTCAAACTATTCAAGATAGCAGATAGATTTGTTGGCCCTGCAACAACGATACGCTGATGCTGTAAATCATCTAGCATACCGGGTTGTCTAACTATCTCTGCATATAGACCTTCAGTCGGTAAAAACATAATTGCAAAATCAGTTGTATGTGGCGGGTCAATATATTTATCAGATATATCTTTTGCAGACTTCTTGATGGAACGAATCAATTCAGACGATGCTTTCTCAGTTGCATCAACATCTGATTTTTCCGAGGCATCTTTTAGTCTAATGTAGCTTTCCTGTGGAAACTTTGAATCAATAGGGAGCCATACTTGCGATGATTTATCATGACCAGGTAAACGAACTGCATACTCTACAATTTCTTCCGATCCTTGTTTTGGTTTAACATTCTTCTCGTATTGTTCTGGTGTTAATATTTCTTCTAGAATATTACCAAGCTGATATTCGCCCCAAGTTCCTCTTGCTTTAACATTTGTTAGTACTTTTTTGAGATCTCCAACACCTGTCGCTAAACTTTGCATTTCCCCTAGACCGCGTTGTACAGCCTCTAGTTGTTCACCAACCATTTTAAATGACTCGCCAAGTCTCTTTTCTAGCGTGGACTGAAGTTTCTCATCTACAGTTTGCCGCATTTGCTCTAATTTCTTTTCATTGCCTTCTTGTATTAGTCTTAATTGTTTATCTATTAGGCTGTTTAAATTATTAATCGATTCTTGTTGCGATCGACTTTTTTCCTCTATAGTTTTTATAATTTCTTCTCGTAATTTACTTGCATTTTCATTACTTTCACTGCGCCCAAGGCGGAGCTCATCTTGTACGAAATTTTGTCCAATATTTTTTCTTTTTATAAGAAATATGAAAAGAATTATGCCTAAACATAAAAGAATATATTCCAGTTCATTGAGTGAGCTATCAAACATCTATGTTTATTCTAACACTTTTACCGTCTGAGTATTAGAAACCAGCGGTAAAAATTTAATAGGCTGCTTAATGAGGCTGATACATAGGTTAGCGCGGCTGCAGTTAGAATTTTTTTTGCAATCGGCATTGTTGATGGCGATAAATATTCGCCCTCATTTAAAATAGGCAGTGCACGATTAAAACTCGCATCAAATTCCACTGGTAAAGTAATGATATGAAGAATCACCGGAAGGCACATGATTGTAAAACCGGCTAGCAACATAATGAGTCCAATAGCAGGTATCTTTGCTAAGATGAAGGCAAATGGCGATGCAATTAAAATAACAGAGGCAATTTTTTCAGCGACTGCTGCGAATTTTGCTAATGTTGTTCTTAGCAATAACGGCTTGTAGTTAGTTTTATGTTGAAGTGCATGTCCAAATTCATGCGCAGCAATTGTTACTGCTGCTAATGATTTTTGATCATAATTTGATTCAGAGAGCGCAATTGTTTTGGTTTCAGGATTGTAGTGGTCATTGCCGTTCTCTACCTTTTTGATTGAGACCCCATCAAGGTCGAAACGCTTAACAAGGTGCTGGGCGAGTTCTCCACCAGTACCTTGGAGAGTTTCTATTGGTTCACTGTATTTTTTGATTACTTTTTGCACCCAAAACTGAGGAAGAAGCAAAATAATGAATAATAGTATTAATACAAGTACTGGCAGCATTGTTTACACGTGGTAGTATTTTAGTTGTAAATTTACTTGATTTTGTTATTTGTATTTATGAATGTTAATAATACATAAAAACTATTAAAAATGCAGACTCCAATTGAAAAATATAGAAATGATCTAGATTCTATGGAATTTGAAGTTGATCCTTCACAGGAAGCCGCTATTGCCCATCTTCAAAGATTATTTTTAGATTTAACAGTAAATAAGAGCCAAGGAAATATTTTGCTAGGCAAAATAAAATTCCTGCTATATGGAAAAACAACTAATAAAGTACTGGGACTTTATTTTTGGGGTGGTGTAGGGCGTGGTAAAACTTATCTAGTCGATAGTTTTTTTGAATGTTTGCCCTTTAAGAAAAAACTAAGAATTCATTTCCATCGCTTTATGCAAAATATTCATAAAGAGTTAAAAGAACTAGTTGATATTGAAAGTCCACTAGAAGTTGTTGCTGAAAAGTTAGCGAAAAAAACAAAAGTCATCTGTTTTGATGAATTCAATGTTTCAGATATTACTGATGCGATGCTACTCGGAGGATTATTGGAGGCTTTATTTGAGAGAAACGTGGTGCTTGTTGCAACATCTAACCAGCACCCAGATCAACTTTATTATGATGGACTTCAGAGAGATCGTTTTTTACCAGCAATTTCTTGTATAAAGAAAAACACAGAAATTATTAAAATCGATTCAGGCATTGATTATCGATTAGAATTTTTTGATCATGCTGAAATATATCATTCGCCACTCGATGAGAATGCACACGCCATGCTTGAAAATGATTTTAGACATTTATGCCCTGATAAAGGTACTGTAGGTGATGTTCTCGAGATTGAGGGTAGAGAAATTGAGACAATACGTTATGGAGATGGAGTTATTTGGTTTGATTTTAATGCGATATGTTCGGGACCAAGAGGGGTTGCTGACTACATTGAAATAGCTAGACAATTTCAGACCGTCCTAATTTCAAGTATTCCTATAATGAGTGATAATGATAATGATATGCTCAAGCGGTTTATAACATTGGTTGATGAGTTTTATGATCGAAATGTAAAACTAATTATTACAGCCGAAACCATTCCGTCGAAGTTGTATAAAGGGAGGGGATTGGCAGAACCATTTAAAAGAACAAAAAGCCGTTTGGAGGAAATGAGAACTCATGATTATCTGGCTAAACAACATCTTCCTTAAAATAAGGCTATCAAATAATTGACAATAGGGTAGATATTGACTATTTTTGTCAAATGCGCCGATT
>CAJWRJ010000038.1 GCA_913046215.1 uncultured Legionellales bacterium
TGGTTATTGAACAGATAACTAAATTTAATGATGAGGATTTAATTTTCCAGGATGAACTTTATCTTGCTGGGTTTAGCCAATTAATCGAAATTATTAACACATACCAAAACGATGCCCAGAGTTTAATGCTTGTTGGCCATAATACTGGCATTGAAAATTTAGTTAATCATTTGTGTTCTCAATCAGGCAATCCACAAACGACAGTGACAACAGCTAATTTATTTATATTTGAATATATTGATAAAAACTTTAATCCAGCAACAGACAGTTGCAAGTTAATCGAAGCAATAAAGCCCAAAAAACTAACTTAAATAATTATTTTTGAGAAACGATGTAAGCAATCCAACCTGCATCCGCCTCACCTTCTGTCTGCGGCAAAAATTCACCATTACCTTCACCATCTTCATCGGCTTGTTCCCAGTAGACAGTTGGTTTAAAACCAGCTTCGGTGAGCATTTCTAATATTTCTGGAAGTGTCCATACACGCCATTCATAAGTAAAAGCCTTTTTAATTTTTGAGCCATCTTTAAATTTGAAATGAATATAATTAACCGCTGAACCTGTTATGGGATCATACTTATGTTGGTCCCAGATATAGGTGAAGCCATCGTTTTTTGTTTTTTCTTTTAGCTCTTGGAATGCCTCGTATCCACCATACGCATCAGCAAAGAAGATGCCATCATCAACTAGCGTCTCTCTAATTTTTTTAAAATATTCAATCATTAATTTTCGTTCTTTAAATACCCAATAGCTAAAATTCATTGCTAACACAATATCAACAGGATCATTTTTCGCATTTAAAACATTCTCCTTGACCAATTTTATACGCGATGATTGTTCATTTGTGAGATTTGCAATTTTATTTTTATGAGACCAGTCTAAAACCTCTTGGTCGATATCAAAACAAATTGCCGTATTAGTATCACGTCGTTTCACCCATTCACAGGATGTATTTGCAGTCGCACAGAAGTCTTCTCTAAGATTCCTTGCTTGTCGCCCTTTAAGTTTTTTAAATAATGCATCAATAATATCAACTTCAGCTTCAACGCATTGCACCGCCTCCTCATAACAGATATGACGGTCTGCGAGTTCTGCCATTGTTGGGCTTGAAGGCTTAGGTCTCTTATTTTTTTTACCCATTTCTTAATTACCAAATTTTAAATTTAAGACACTAGATACAATTGAGATATGATTCGGGCGGCCATTATAGCGAATAGTTCTAAATTAAGTCAGTAAATTTAGTAATTATATTTTACGCACTTATCATGAAATAATGATTGATTCAAAAATAACATGACCACATTACTTTTTTATTGCGATATAATTACAGTCTATGGCAGAGCATGATAATGATCATAAAATCAAGATAAGTAGCGTTCTTGATAAAAAGGGAACAGCTATTTATAGCATTTCACCAGAGAGCTCATTAAAGCAAATGGCGAATGAAATGCTTCAAAGAAAAATCGGATCACTTGTTGTAACCGATAAAGATGGTTCATTAACAGGAATTATTTCTGAACGTGACTTTTTAAATGTCGTTGATAAGCATACTAAGGATTGGGAAGATATAATTGTTTCGGATGTTATGACGAAGGAAGTAATTACAGCCTCACCCGATGAAACGCTGGAACAAGTCATGTCTAAAATGGACAGGCATCATATCCGTCATATTCCAATAATGGATGACAATAAAATTATGGGTGTGCTCGCGCTGGGAGATATTATTAATGCATTACTTGATAAATCATTATTCCAAAACGAGTTACTTAAACGTTATATAAAAGACTGGCCTAAAGACAATTGATAGTTAGTTATAATCTGATTAAATTATCATCCTGATCTCGAGTCTCGAGATCATTGCTTATCACAAAATCAATGAGAAAATCGTAGATCATAGGGTCCTTGTTCTGGAGTTTGGTGTTAATAACAAAGCATTTTGAATTTTTTTTCTGGTTTAAATTAACAAGTGGATTAAAGATTGCTCGCCCATTTTTGTCATAACTCGCAACTGTATAATAGAGTCTTTCTGCCCAGTCACTTGGGCGAAATTTTTTTCCTTTAATAGTTTTTCCGATTATTAATATTTTTTCGTATAACATTTTATTATTTTAAATTCAGTCCTGATCAGAGTCTTCCCAGTGCTCGCCTTCTATAATATTTCTGGTATTTGTTTGTTTTTGCCTCATATTAATACGATTCGTAATAAAGTTTACAAATACTGTTTCTGCAAATCGCCTACGTAATATTGGTACCAACATTAAAAATCCTAACGTGTCAGTAAAAAAACCAGGAGTCAATAAAAATGCACCACTAATTAGCAGAATTAAACCCTCTATTAGTTCAATAGCTGGTAACTGACCACTATTGATACTTGAGTGTACTTTTGCAAGTGTTGCTAAACCTTGAATACGTAATAGTGAAACCCCAAGAAAAGCGGTACCGATAACCAGTGTTATTGTATAACCCGCACCAATAATATTGCCAATCTTTATTAATATAGCAATTTCAATTAGCGGTACTATTATAAAAAGCGCAAAAAAAATCTTAAACAAACTAATGACCTCAGTTATTAAATGATCAGTATGGCATTATGATTAATGTATGGGCAAAATACCATTATGCAAGGAATAGTAGATATATAATAAAAGCATGGCCGATATCAAAAAACCTATTTTGGTGCTGAGCACTTTTCCAGAAGGCGTGTCTGCTAAAGATACTGCAGAGTGTCTAGTGAATGAAAAACTAGCAGCTTGTGTAAATATTATTCCCGGAGTTCAATCTATTTTTCGTTGGCAGGATAAGATTGATAATTCTAATGAAAATATCCTAATTATAAAAACAACAAATAATTTATATAGTAAATTGGAAAATAGAATCAAAGAGCTCCACCCCTACGAACTTCCCGAGATAATCTCGGTCTCAATAGAAAATGGTTTGCCTGAATACTTAAATTGGATTAATAAAAGCGTTGTATGAGAATGTATTTTTTTAGAAACATATTTATTACCTTTATTTTTTTATTTTCACAATCCTCATATGCAACAGGCATAGGTGAGAGTCTATCTAGAATATTTTCATCATCTGATGACGAAGTACTGCATCCTGATAGCGCATTCAAAATTAATCTCGATGTTATTTCTAATGATAAATTATTAATGAACTGGCAAATTGAGGCGGGCTACTATCTCTATAAAGATAAATTTTCTATTAATTCCAATGACCCTTCACTGCTATTGGGTGATTATGTATTCCCACTTGGTAAATTAAAAGATGATCTTGCGTTCGGTGAGGTTGAAGTTTATTACGGGCAGAATCAATTAGTCATACCGTTTGAAACCACCAAAGAAAATATTAGAGAATTAAATATAAGTGTGGGATATCAGGGGTGTAAAGAAGGCTCAATTTGTTATCCCCCAATAGAGAAAAATTATACAGTCTCAATTCCCAATTCTTTTGAGAATATTGACAGCAAATTATTGCTATCTGAACAGGATGCAATAACAAATAAATTAAAGGAAAAAAATCTCCTACTCAATGTCCTTTCCTTTTTTATATTCGGATTCTTATTAGCATTAACACCCTGTGTGTTTCCAATGATCCCCATTCTTTCTGGAATTATTGTCGGTGAGGGTATTCAAATAACAAGAACAAAAGCGACATTACTAACACTGAGCTATGTATTTTCTATGGCGGCGACCTATGCCGCATTGGGCGTGATAGCTGGAATATTTAGTTTTAATTTACAAGCAGCATCGCAAAATATTTGGGCGATAAGTTTGTTTAGCAGTATCTTTGTTTTACTAGCGTTATCAATGTTTGGTTTTTATGAATTGAAATTGCCAAATAAGTGGCAAAGTAAATTATTTGGCAATAAGACATCAGGCAATAACAGCATTTTGGGCGCTGCTTTTATGGGGGTGTTGTCTGCTATCATCGTCGGTCCGTGTGTCGCGCCACCCTTGGCAGGTGCGCTACTCTACATTAGTCAAACCGGAGATGCTCAGTTAGGTGGACTGGCATTATTTTCTATGGGTCTGGGTTTTGGGGTACCTCTTATAATTATCGGCATCAGTTCTGGAGAGTTATTACCGCGCGCCGGTGCTTGGATGAACAGTATAAAACAGGTATTCGGTGTTCTAATGCTCGGTGTTGCTATTTGGTTTATGGAACGTGTTCTTCCAGCATCACTGGTATTAATCCTATGGTCTGGTTTATTTATTTTTAGCTCAGTTTTTCTTGGTGTTTTTGAACGATCGGGCGATAAAATTTCCAGCTGGGATCGCTTACGTAAGGGGTTAGGTCTTCTAATATTATTCTATGGTTTAATTCTATTGTATGCATCAGTGAGTGGCGGAGGTACAGTTTTAGACCCATTCAATAAAAAAACAATGGGTAGCTTTAAAGGTGAAACATTACCATTTGTTTATGTCAGCGATCTTTCAGAATTAGATGATCAACTTAGTCAATCTCGATTAGATGGCGAAATAGTAATGCTAGATTTCTATGCAGATTGGTGTATTGAATGCAAACAAATGGAAGCGTATACCTTTTCGAATTCTTCCGTGAAAGATATTCTTAAAGATGTAAAATTAATAAAGGCTGATGTAACAGAAAATAATAATATGGATAAAGCGTTATTGAAAAATTTTGAATTATTTGGCCCCCCTGCTATATTATTTTTTGATAAACAATCAAACGAAATAAGATCACATAGGCTCATTGGTTTTTTTAAATCAAGAGAGTTTATTGAGCATGTTAAACAACTCAAATCATTATGAGTAAAAAACAAGTAATATTTATTACACTTCTGGTCGCTTTAATATCAGTATTCAGTGGGTATTATCTTCAAAAAATAACTGGGGTTAAGCAAAGTGAAAAACAGGAGCTTAACGTTGCGAAATCTCCAAGCCCCGAGGAAGTTATTGGTAGTAGAGTAAAAGACTTTAGTCTTATGGATTTAAATGGTGAACTCAGATATTTATCTGAGTGGGAAAGTAAATTAATTGCAATTAATTTTTGGGCAACTTGGTGTGCTCCATGTCGCGAAGAAATACCCGCTTTCATTGAGCTCCAATCGAAATATGAAACACAAGGATTACAGTTTATAGGTATTGCGTTGGAGCAAGCTGAAGATGTAAAAAACTTTATAGAAGAATTTAGTATTAATTATCCATTATTAGTTGGGGGAGATGAGGTCATAAAGATTGCCACCGAGCTAGGTAACAATATTGGAGCAATGCCATACACCGTTTTTATTAATTCTGAGGGTATCATTGCATTTACTCGACGTGGCCCATTAACCAAGGAAGAAGCAGAGGCGGTGATAAAAAACTATCTGTAGGCTACCCAAACCAATAAACATTTCTTCGTTTTTCCTCTAATTTCTGTTAAAATACATCAAAATGTCGCTAAAATCGTCTAAATCAACAAGATAGCTTTTGAGATATATAGGGGGGATACTTGAAATTTCTGGTTCTAAATGGCCCAAATCTTAATCTTTTAGGCGAAAGAGAGCCCGAGGTGTACGGCACAACCACCCTCGCCGAAATCGATACCAGATTAAATAATTTGGCTACCACACAGGGCAATGAATTAACGTGCTTCCAGAGTAATGCAGAGCATGAGCTTGTCGATAAAATACACGATGCAAAAAAATCAGGAGTAGATTTTATACTAATTAATCCTGGGGCTTTTACACATACCAGTATCGCACTGCGTGATGCAATGTTAGGCACCGAAATCCCTTTTATTGAGGTCCATCTCTCAAATGTTTTTGCGCGGGAGGAATTTAGAAAATCTTCATATTTATCTGATATTGCCGTCGCAGTTGTCAGTGGTCTCGGTGATTATGGTTACGAACTCGCCCTAATGGGCGCCGAAAAATATTTAACACGAAAATAAAAACGCTATGGATATAAGAAAAGTAAAGAAATTAATTGAGTTATTAGAAGAGTCGGGCATTGCTGAAATTGAAATTCATGAGGACAAAGAATCAGTGAGAATCAGTCGCGGCAGTTCAGGTGCCGCGCCACAAACAACGATCAATGTCCCACCCATTGATGCAGGCGTTTCTGCAAATAAACAAATTAGTCCATCAGAATCTAAAGCAGATGATTACAGTGATGAAGGTGAAGTTATAACGGCACCTATGGTTGGAATTTTTTATACCTCCCCCTCCCCTGATCAGCCACCATTTGTAAATAAAGGGCAAAATATAAAAACAGGAGAAGTTCTGTGCATCATTGAAGCAATGAAAATCATGAACCAAATTGAATCTGATGTTAATGGCAAGTTGATTCGTGTTCTAGTCGAAAATGGAGATCCTGTAGAATACGGCCAACCACTTTTCGTTATCGATCCATCTTAAGTAAACGTTATTTAAGAAATAACGTTGATCCAAAAATCTTAAAAAATTCTTATTAGACATGCTTAGAAAAATTGTAATTGCAAATAGAGGTGAAATAGCATTAAGAATTTTACGTGCATGTAAAGAGCTCAATATAAAAACAGTAGCAACATATTCGGTTGCAGATCGCGAACAAAAACACGTATATCTAGCAGATGAATCTGTTTGCATTGGACCTGCAATTTCAACCGAGAGTTATTTGAATATCCCTGCAGTAATAAGCGCAGCCGAGGTAACAGATGCTATTGGTATTCATCCCGGTTATGGATTTCTATCTGAAAATGCCGATTTTGCTGAACAAGTTGAGCAAAGTGGTTTTACTTTTATAGGACCAAAAGCAGAAACAATCAGAATAATGGGTGACAAGGTTTCTGCGATAAGGGCAATGAAAAAAGCCGGTATACCCTGTGTTCCCGGATCAGATGGACCCTTGGGCGAGGATTCAAATGAGTTATTGAGTACCGCTAAAAAAATTGGATATCCGGTAATAATAAAAGCCGCCGGTGGTGGGGGCGGTAGAGGTATGCGTGTTGTTTACAATGAGGCTTCATTACTAAAATCAATAGTGCTGACACGCGCTGAAGCTGGAGCTGCATTTGGTAATGAAATTGTTTATATGGAAAAATTTCTAGAGCATCCGCGACATATTGAAATACAAATAATGGCAGACGAACATGGAAATGTTATTTATTTAGCTGAACGTGATTGTTCAATGCAAAGACGACATCAAAAAGTAATCGAGGAAGCTCCCGCACCTGGGCTGACCAAAAAGACAAGAAAAAAGATTGGTGAGTTATGCGTTAAGGCCTGCAAATCAATATCGTATCGCGGCGCCGGCACTTTTGAATTTTTATATGAGAATGACGAATTCTATTTCATTGAAATGAACACGAGAATTCAAGTCGAACATCCAGTTACAGAGATGATAACGGGTGTTGATATAGTAAAAGAGCAGTTAAGAGTCGCCAGTGGTGAACCACTAAATTATAAGCAATCTGATATTAGCATAAACGGCCATGCAATAGAGTGTAGAATCAATGCCGAAGATCCAGAGAATTTTCTACCCTCTCCGGGTGTTATACAGCACTAT
>CAJWRJ010000039.1 GCA_913046215.1 uncultured Legionellales bacterium
TTGGTTCTTCTACTGCTGTAATTTGAGTTGGTTCTTCTACTGCTGTAATTTGAGTATTATTATCCTCGATAGCAGCTGTTTCTGTCATGGGCTTTAATTTAGAAATAAATTCTGATTCATTTTCATTTATAAACTCAACATTCTCTTTTTCTCTCAAAGCTAAATCTGTTGATTTTTTAAAAAACATAGGAATAAACACAATTGCAACTAAAACAAGAGCAGTGACCCCAATTAATCTTTCTTTCAGTTGTTGGTCCATTTTTCAGGTATGCCTCAATTTAAACATCTTATTGCAGCTCCAACAGTATGAAATGATCCAGTAATAATTACTCGATCATTTGGTTTTGCGTATTTATGAACGCTATCCAGTGCTGATTTCATATCGTCATATTCAAATACATTTTCTTGGTTACTAAACATTTTGAGTTCGAATGTTAATATTTCAGCTTTAACACCACGTTCTTGTGAAATTGACACAAAATGCCACACGTCTGCAATACTCATAAGTTCTTTGATTACCTGTTGATAATCTTTATCTTTTAACATTCCTAAAATGATATGAGTTTTTCCATGACATGGAATTATCTTTAAATTTTCTACTAATACTTTTATCGACTCACGATTATGCGCAACATCTAATATCTTAGGAATTTCTCCAAGAATCATTTGGAATCTTCCTTTAAGACGAAAACTACTTAAACCCTTTTGTATATCTTTCTTCTTAACAGGATACTCGTCTTTTATTTTATTCAATACCATTAAAACACCAGATGCATTCTGAATTTGGAAGTCACAAAATTTCATAGGTCTTGGTAGTCCATCTAAACATGTATCCTTTGTTTCCCATGTCCAATCACCTTTTTCAAGATTGTATTTATAATCGCGACCAAGTAAATACAACGGGGTACCTAATGCTTCAGAACAATCAAGTATGCTTTGCGGGGGGCTTGGTTCAGAACAAATTGCAGGAGCTAAATTTCTAAAAATACCAGCTTTCTCACGCCCAATACTATCGCGATCATTCCCTAGCCATTCCTGATGATCGATATCAATACTTGTTATTAAAGAAATATCTGCATCTAATATGTTAACAGCATCTAATCTGCCTCCGAGCCCAACCTCAAGAATAGCTAACTGAACTTCATGTTGACGAAAAAGATCAAGAGCAGCAAGGGTGCCAAATTCGAAATAAGTGAGTGAGATATCTCCTCTTGCTCTATCAATACGATCAAATGATTCACACAATTCTGCATCTTCCACTTCTTTTCCATTAACACAAATACGTTCATTATATCTAAGTAAATGAGGTGACGTATAACGACCAATTTTATATCCTGAATTACGTAAAATTGAATCTAACAAAGTAATGCTTGACCCTTTACCGTTTGTGCCAGCAACACTAATGACATCATATGGTGGATTTAATAAGCCCATGTTATTTGCTACTCTTCGACAACGTTCTAATCCAAGCTCAACAGCAGTGAAATGTAAACTTTCCTGCCATTTTAACCATTTTTCCAGACTTCTAAATTTTAATCGATTTTTACCTGGATTGATTTTTTGTATTGATTTTTTCTTGAAAGACATAGGTATATAGTAATTTAAACTTTACACTGAAGTTTGTTGATGTGTTAGCACAGAAATTATTTCAGCAATCTTGGTGCGTAATTCTCTCCTATCGATAATCATATCTATATCGCCGTGTTCTAATAAAAATTCACTTCTTTGAAAACCTTCTGGTAATTTTTCTCTAACGGTTTGTTCTATAACTCTAGGACCAGCAAAACCTATCAGAGCATTAGGTTCAGCAATATTGATATCGCCTAAAGTCGCAAGACTGGCTGAAACTCCGCCTGTAGTTGGATGAGTCATTACTGATATAAACGGTAATCTATATTTACGAAAATTAGCAAGTGCCGCAGCTGTTTTTGCCATTTGCATTAAGGAGAATAAAGCCTCTTGCATTCTCGCACCGCCGCTTGATGAAAAACAAATTAAGGATGCATTTAATTCAATAGCTTTTTCAACACCAAGAACGAATTTTTCTCCTACAACTGAACCCATCGAGCCACCCATAAAGCCAAACTCAAACGCACAAACGACAACTGGAAGTCCTTTTAAATTACCTGACATGACAACTATTGCGTCATTCTCTCCTGTATTTTTTTTAGCCTGACTTAATCTATCTTTGTAACGCTTTGTATCACGAAATTTAAGTATGTCAATAGGTTTAATATTGATGCCAATCTCCTTTTTATATTCTTCATCCAAAAAATATTGGAGACGACTACGTGCGGAAATTTTCATATGATGATTGCATTTTGGACAAACCTCTAAATTTTTATCAAGTTCTTCTCTATATAAAACGGCGCCGCAATCTTGACATTTTGTCCAAACACCTTCTGGAACTGTACGTCGTCCATTTCCATCTGTTTTAATTCTAGAAGGTAATATTTTCTTAAACCAGTTCATTATTATGTATTATGAAATACTATCCAATGCTTGTCTCAAGGTTGTCATGAAGGACTTTATTCTTTTTCTCATTTCATCTGTATTGTCAGAATATTCCGCTATTATTTTAACTAAAGCACTTCCTATAACAACGGCGTCACTAATTTTTCCTGCTGCTTTAGCGGTGCTTGGGTCCTTGATTCCAAAACCAACCGCTAATGGAATTTTTGTTTTACTCTGTATTTGGAGTATTTTTTCTTCAACAAGTTTAATATCCAATTTGTCACTACCAGTAACTCCCTTGAGTGAAACATAGTACAAAAAACCAGATGCGACTTCACATATCTTACCCAAACGCTCTTTAATTGTAGTTGGGGATAAAAGAAATATTTGAAATAAATCACGCATCTTTAAGGCTTCTTGTAATCTTGTAGATTCTTCAAGCGGCAAATCAACTACGATAAGACCATCAACTCCAACTTCAGACGCCTTATTTACAAAATTTTCGTAACCCATAATTTCAATCGGATTTAAATAACCCATTAAAATTATTGGTGTTTTTTGATCTTCGCTTCTAAAGTTTTTTACTATTCTGAAAACATCGTCAGTATTTGTTCCCTGGGCTAGAGCCCTTTCACTAGCACGCTGTATTACGGGACCATCTGCCATTGGATCAGAAAAAGGTATTCCTAATTCAATGATATCAGAACCAGAACGAACTAATTCATGCATTATGCTAACCGTCAGATTTGATGACGGATCGCCAGCAGTTATAAAAGGTATAAGCGCCTTCTTGTCGTTTTTTTTTATTTGATCAAAACATGTATTGATTCTATTCATATCATATTGCGCATCTGAATGAGAAATTTAAATTTTATGAATCATCAAAAATATGTAAATTATATATCTAATTTATATTGGAGTAGTTCAATCGCCATATCAGGAACTTCTTTGTGTCCTTTTGACTCATTTGATAATAACCAGAGATCAATATCTTTTTTCTTAACGCATAATAATTTAGCAAGTTCTATACGATCTAATTTTTGTTCAGTCATTATTTCAATCAAGCGTTCCCGATTATTCATTTTTACAAACCATATTTAGATCGTTATTCCCTCGTGCACAGCTACTGTCTGAATATCTTTATCCCCGCGACCTGATAAATTAACAACAATTATCTCACTTTTATCCATCTTAGGTGCAATTTTTGATGTATAGGCGAGAGCATGGCTCGATTCTAGTGCAGGAATTATACCCTCTATTTGACATAAATCATGAAATGCTTGGATTGCTTCGTCGTCTGTAACTGAAACATATTCAGCTCTTCCAATATCTTTGAGCCAAGCATGCTCAGGACCTACTCCAGGGTAATCTAAACCTGCTGAAATTGAATGTGTTTCAATTATTTGCCCATAATCATCTTCCATGAGATAAGTTCGATTTCCGTGAAGCACGCCAGGTTTGCCGGCACTTAATGGAGCCGCATGTCTACCAGTTTCTAATCCGTCGCCAGCTGCTTCTACACCATAAATAGAAACCTCCTTATGATGAAGAAATGGATGAAAAAGACCTATTGCATTAGAACCTCCACCAACACAAGCAATTAAAACATTTGGAAGTTGCCCAATTTGCTCTAAACATTGCTCCTTAACTTCTTTACCAACTACAGCATTAAAATCTCTAACCATCGATGGATAAGGATGCGGGCCTGCAACTGTACCTATAATATAAAATGTATCATCTACGTATGTCACCCAATCTCGCATTGCCTCATTCAATGCATCCTTCAACGTTTTCGAACCTGCTTCAACAGGAACAACTTCTGCTCCCAAAAGCTTTATTCTAAAAACATTTATAGCTTGTCTTTTTATATCTTCTGCTCCCATATAAACTACGCACTCCATTCCATATCTTGCAGCGACAGTTGCTGTTGCTACACCATGTTGCCCAGCACCAGTTTCGGCTATTACTCTTTTCTTACCCATTTTCCTAGCTAATAATGCTTGGCCAACGGTATTATTAATTTTATGTGCACCTGTATGATTTAAATCTTCGCGTTTCAAATATATCTTTGCACCGCCTAATTTTTCACTCCAGCTCTCTGCGTAATAAAGAGGTGATGGTCTACCGACAAAATGTTTCAAGTCTGATTTAAATTCGGCATTAAATTCAGGATCGTCAATATACTTTTTATATGCATCCTCTAATTCTTCTAATGGACCTATTAAAGTTTCAGATACAAAACGACCACCATATACACCAAAATGACCACTTTCATCTGGTGTTATATCATGCGCATTTGTTGTTGCATCATTCTTATTTCTATTTAATTTATGCATTAATAGCCTCATTAATAAAATCTTTTATTTTTTTTGGGTCCTTTTTACCCTTCTCACTCTCAACACCACCACTAACATCAACCGCATATGGTCGAATTTTTCTAATTGCATCTTTTACATTATCAACATTAAGCCCACCTGCCAAAATAATTGGTTTTGATAAATTCCTTGGTATCATAGTCCAATCAAAAACTTTACCAGTTCCGCCCAACAAACCTTCAACATGCGTATCGAGTAATATTGCTTTTGCCGATGAATATTTTTCTACTTCTTTTAGTATATTTGTATCTTTACTAACTCTAATTGCCTTAATATAAGGCTTATTAAAGAAAGCGCAAGTTTGTTCCGATTCTTGTCCATGGAATTGTAGAATATCAAGATCAATTTGCTCTAAAACACTACAGATATAATCCCGATCTGCATCTACAAATAAACCTACACTATTTAAAGGCTGGTTAATATGGGCTACGATTTCCTTTGCAGTATCAATACTAATATATCGAGGACTTTTCTTATAGAATACTAATCCAATGGCATATGCTCCTGCATCCTCAGCTACCCTTGCATCTTCAATGTTGGTAATGCCACAAATCTTAGTAAGAGTTTTATATTTCTGTTCCATATTTTTCCAATTTTAATAATCTTTTTTTTACATAAGTTTATCAATTATGCTTTTTGCTTTTGGTATTGAATAATGTTTTGGGTACTTTATGTCAATTAAATATAAGCCATCGGGTGTTGCCGTTATGCCGGCAGCCTCTCGATTTTTTGCTTTTAGTACATCAATTACCCAAGTCTCATCCTGTTTCCCAGCCCCTACCGCTATTAGAACACCCGCAATGTTCCTTACCATATGATGAAGAAACCCATTGGCCCTTACACTAATAATAAAGTAATCTTGTATTTTATTAATCTCTAATTTCTGTATTTTTCTAATAGGGGATTTTGCTTGGCATGAAACTGCTCTAAAAGATGTGAAATCATGCTCGCCAAGCAAGGATTTAGAAGCCCTAATCATTCTTTTAAGATCCAATTCTTGACATTCCCATGTTACCAAGCCATTGAGTATGGCTGGTCTAGAAACTCTATTCAAAATTAAATATTGATAAGTTCTACTCTGAGCTGAGTATCTTGCATGAAACTCATCATCTACATCTAGCGCCCACAAAACAGAAATGTCTTTTGGTAATTTGGAATTTACACCGAGAACCCAGTTATGCGATTTTCGTATTGATGACGTCTCGAAATGCACCACCTGCTGAATCGCATGAACACCTGTATCTGTTCTCCCTGCACAATGAATAATTACTTTTTCATTTGCAACTTCTGAAAGTGCTAGCTCTATTGTTTCTTGTATCGTTGGTGTAATAGATTGTGTTTGCCAGCCATAATAATTGCAACCAGCATATTCAATTCCTAATGCTATTCTCATTTTATATTGATTTTAAAAAATTTGTGAAATGATAATTAAAGAAATATTATAATATTTAGCAGTACTGAAAAAACTTGTCTATAAATCAAATTTGATCTAGTAATTTTTTTGCTTGCTCGCGTTGCGACTCATCTCCTTCTTCTAGAACCTCATTTAATATAGTCTTTGCGTTTTCTTTATCAGAAACCTCTACATAAGCGATTGCTAGATCAAGTTTCGTTGCAACAACATCCTCTGTACTGAGATCCTCGGATTCCGCAACTTTTTCTACAAATGCGGCATGCGTATCCTCAACATTCTCATTAACACTAACACTTGTATCCCCTGAATCCTCAGCTAAATCTAAATCAAGATCAATCTCAATTTCCTGATCATCGCTACCATCACTATCATCCTTTGAAGTAATAGTGCTCTCATCACTTTCATTTGCATCTATATTATCTATATCAAGATCAAATTCGGTTTTTTCTAACATCTCAGAAGAGTCAATAATAGTATTAGTTACATTAGAATCATCGTCTTCTGTAGTACTTAAATCAATTTCGAAATCATCATCTTCGGTTTCAATATTAGAATCACTTGTTTCATCAGATGGAACTTCTATATTAATTTCTAAATCATCAGGTGTACCAACCAAGGTAGTTTTATCTTCACTACCATCATCAGGTGTACCAACCATGATAGTTTCGTCTTCACTACCATCATCAGGTGTACCAACCATGATAGTTTCGTCTTCACTACCATCATC
>CAJWRJ010000040.1 GCA_913046215.1 uncultured Legionellales bacterium
TTTCGTCTGGTTGTCATATGATGCGGTGACCGGCGGTTCTAAGGCCTTCAAATGCACGAACTGTTACGAATTTTTTATGTGTTTCGTGTTAAGAGATTTCGATATTCACCCTCATATTTTGGTTGGTTAAAAATGTGATTAATATCACGTTTTAGTCGCTTTTTTGTGAACTATGTCACATTTTAAAACTGTTTTTGTGAACTGTGTCACATGAAAAATGTGATATAAATCACATTCAGAAAATTGGATTATACATAAAAATCGTGGGAACGAAAGAAAAAATTGGGTTAATTTTCTATTACAGTACTATATAAAACAGTAGTTTAGAGGATATTTAGTTTAGAGAAACGCTGAAAGGTAGATAAATAAAGGGTTTAAGCTTAAAAGCTATATGTGAAATCTGCCCAAAGTCTGCCATATCGATTGTCATTTGGCTGGTCAACTCCGATCTTATTTGCGTACATTAATCGACTATTAATCGATCCTGGAATATTAAATCGAAGCCCCAATCCGATACTTTTGTAGTTGATCCATCTGTTCTGTTCGGTGACATCCTGATTGGTCAGAGGGTCATTTTTGGTGGCAGTTGCGAAGTCATAAAAAACGGATAATTGGAGCACCTCACCCCAGGTTCTATTCATAAATGCCGGTCTACTGGCGAGCCCAAATGGAGCGTTCAAAATATACTCAAGTTTGAAGAAAAATGCTCTGTCGAAGAGACCTTGGGCATCTGGAAATCCACGCACATTTTCAGGTCCGCCCACCGAATAGAGTTCCTGATTTGAGAGAATATCATTCGACCATTGAGCCTCTGTCGCGAACATGATTGACTGGTTTTTTGCCAGAAGTTGTAGTCGCTGATATGAGAGGGTGACCTTCTCGAACTGCCCCTCTGCAAACTCACCAGCCTGATTTCCGCGTCTTCCAGATCGGCTTTCTGAGAGACCAGTAAATTGATCGGCACTCGAGCCCATCGCACCCAACGCATCATTAAATCCCCGACTCCAGGTGATGGTTAAAAAATTGAGTCCGCCACCGTAATCCTTTGGAGTGTCCTTAAATAGAGCCTGATAAATTGGCCTCAACGGGTGAATTGTATCAACTGAATCATAGTTCACGGCCCAGGATAGTACCGTTAATCGATCAATATTCGTCTGGACCGACTGTGTTTGCGTCCTCGATTTCTTCTGGGTTAGTGTGATTCTGCTGGATAGATTTCGCTGTCTTCCACGAATAAAGCTCTTTTCTAGATAGACAGAGCGGTTGATTGTCTCTGCCGCGATCTGGTTTGCAGCCAACTCACCCCCTATTCTAAAGAAGTTTCTAAATATCCCCGCCCCCATAGTAATGCCACGACCCAGATAACGCTTGTAGTCGACTGACCAGTAGTTATTCATCTTTGGATTGTAGGTTTGCTGGATTGTGACGGTTATTCTATCGGCACCCCCGGTTGGATTGTTCCAATGAACAATAGTCCTAAACCGATTAAGACCGGTCTCTGTTAATCCATGGGTGTCAACTCGATAATCAACATCGTAGGCCTTTTCCTGCTGAACCTTTAATACAATATCGGCCTCGCCGACTTTCAATCCCGGCCTGAATACACCAAAGACACTCAATCCCGCAAAATCAGTTAGAACTAGAAGCGCTTCCTCGATTTTTTGCTGTGTCACTGGCTCACCAATGAGGTTTACAAAGGGTTTTTCCAACGTCTCTAAATCGTACTTTTTATTACCCTCGCTAACAACACGCCCCAATAAACCAATAAACACCTGAATATTAACGATACCATCCGTGACCGTCTGAACCGGTACAACCGCTGTTGAGAGAATAAGACCCTTGCTTCGATAATAACGGGTTACCTCATCAGCCACCTCCTGTAACTCACCAATACTAAAGCCTCTTTCTGGCTGCTCCTCTAAAAGTTGACTAAGGATGGTTTCTTTTATTTCTGTGAGGCTTACATCGTACTCTGGGTAATCTTTGGTATCGATGATATTAATATCATCGACATATATATATGGACCCTCTTCAATATCTAATGGACGATCAATAAGTGCGGGCACCTCAAAAGCTGTCTCTCCATCTGTGCTATTTAATTCTAATTCATCTTCAGTCTGAGTTTTGGCAGTTCCACTTGTAGTCTCTTCAGCTGCTGGAACAGCGTCTAGATCAGATTCAATTGTTTCCGTATTCGGCTCAATAGAGTCGTTGTTTTCTAGTGGGGCCGCCATTAAGAATGAAGCAGCGAATAATAAACAAATCCCAATAAAATTGAGAAAACTTTTCCATGCCATTTTCTAATTATTTTCCTATAACTATATATCTTATTTTTATTATTACTCTGTCGGCGAACCGACATTATGAAAAACTATTCATGCAGAATTATGGAGTAACCTCTGCTGCCTTTATTGCTAGCCACCATTCCTCAATAATTTCCTCTGAAATCTCCTGAGGATAGTCAGCTCGTGCTTGGTCAAAAATTGCATTTTTTAGCTGCAGGCCAGTTTGATTGATTAGTATTTGTCGAACCTGATCTTCAGCTTGTTCAAATGAGAGCACTTCCTCGGGTAAAATTGTTCCCCTCTTTATTATATGCAAACCACTATCTGTTTCTATTGGGTCGCTTACTTGC
Organism: uncultured Legionellales bacterium; assembly: GCA_913046215.1. Lineage (GTDB taxonomy): Bacteria > Pseudomonadota > Gammaproteobacteria > Eutrophobiales > Eutrophobiaceae > UBA11869. The sequence goes on from CAJWRJ010000040.1 coordinate 2,636, forward strand.
CCAATTTGGGATTGCAAAATGTATTCTTTGATTTCGGGAAGCAAATCTTCAATCTCCATAACACCCATATACCCGCCCCGACTTCTACTTACGTCATGTTGAGATTGAGAAACCGCAAGATTTGAAAAATCGTTCCTTCCTGTTTTAATTTTTAAAACAATCTCTTCTGCTTTTTGTTGGAGTTCTAAAATCTCTTCCTCGGTTGCCTCGTCAGATTTAGATAGAAATATCTGCCAGATACGTGCGCGAAGTGGGGATGTGAATCGTGTTTCTTTATTGGATTCATAGAAATCAATAAGTTGTTCATCAGTTGGAAACTCTGCGGGCAACTTTCTATCTATTAATAAATTTAAATAAAATTCGAGCAGCATATTTTCAGAACTTCGATCCATCATGAATTTTACATTTGGATGTTGATTAAGTTGATTATTGGCAGCAGCCATCAATGCTGAACGATTATTTGCCTCGCTCTCAACTATCTTTGTAAATAAATCTAAGCTAGTTAGCGCTTGATTTCTTTCATCAAGACTCATATTAGTGATTAATAAATTTATATGGTCGAAATTTATTGGGAGCTCTTGTATTTTTGAGTCATCCTTATTGATGGGTTTTTGTATATTCTCTGATTTTTTTTCATCTTTTGGTGTAATTATTCCGCTTTCTGAATCCGCTGAACTCTCATTTATTACAACTGCTGTTACACCATCTTCTTGAATATAAATCGTCGCGTCATCCTCTTCGCTTTCTTGACTAGACTTTAGATGATTTACTTCCGCTGCCAAAATAAACAGCAAAGCACCAAACACGAGCCCAAGAGTCATAACCCGTATTAATTGATCTTTTGAATTTTGCATAATTTAACTATGTAAGGTTTATATAACTGACCCTATATTATCATTATTTCGTTTGATTTATCTTCTGATAGAAAAGACCAGAAAATCTTATAAATTGCACCAAACTATGATGCTTAATTCTTGATAAGTCATTTCTTATGAATATTGTCTAATAATATGAATTACAAGCAGATTATAATATTTTAAATAAATCTATCAAAATCATAAAAATACAAGTGATTTAAATGACAATACTAAGCATAATGTGATCTTTTATGTTACTATATTTATGCATGTATATGTTTTATAAGGATAATTAAAAAATAATTATGGCACCAAAAACAAAAAATCTTGGAATAATGTTTGCCGATGTTGCGGGAAGCACTCAGTTATACGAAGTTCTGGGTGATGAAAAAGCAAATGCAACAATCGAAGAAACGTTAGAATTACTGACAAATGTCACCAACGCCCATAGCGGAACTGTCATAAAAACAATTGGTGATGAGGTCTTATGTACTTTTCCGGAGCCAGATGACTGTGCAAACGCCGCTACCGAGATGCAAGAAACACTCGAAGATGCAAATGATATGAGAGAGGAAGGCCCGGAAATAAAGGTTAGAATTGGAATGCACTACGGACCTGCATTACTTGAGAAAGCAGATGTATTTGGTGACGCCGTCAATGTTGCCGCCAGAATGGCAGCTCAAGCGAAAGGCGGACAGATTATCACAACGAAAACGACTATCGATCTATTAGATCCTATTACTCAAGCAAGCTCGCGTTTTGTAGACCGCGCCCCAATTAAAGGAAAGAAAGAAGAGATTGAAATTTATGAAATTATTTGGCAAGAATCTGATGTAACAACAATGGCAACAGATGTGGGATCATCAGAGAGAGAAGAGGTCTCGCTTGAAGTAAATTATCAATCTACATCCATTGTATTGAATCAAGAAAAATCTCAACTAATGATGGGGCGAAGCAAAGCTTGCGATCTACCAATTAACGAACAACTAGCATCGAGACAACACGTTAGAATCGAATTACGTCGTGATAAATTTTTTGTCATTGATCAAAGTACAAATGGAACACATATTCAACTTGAAGGAGCTGGTGAGTCTTTTCTTAGACGAGAAGAAATGCATTTGAATGCAAATGGTAAAATCAGTCTTGGAAAATCCTTCGCAGATAGCCCAAGTGAAATAGTTGCTTTCACACTCAAATCAACCTAAATAAAAAATAATTTAGCTGATAACTCTAACAATGTCAGATTCAAAAGAAACAAATAGCCCTAAAATGTTCTCATGGAATTCCTTTGGGAAATCGGATGTTGGCAAATCAAGAAAGTTAAATGAAGACTCAATGTTATTGAGGCCTGATGCTGGGATGTGGGTTGTTGCAGATGGTATGGGTGGACATGAGGCTGGAGATGTTGCAAGTAAAATGGTTGTTGATTCGTTAGGTCAAGTCACAGAAGGAGTTTCTCTCGAAAAATACATAGAGGACATAGAAAAAACCTTAATTTCTGTTAACGAAAAATTAATAGAAATAGCTAAACAAGGAGAAAAACAAACAACTGTAGGAAGTACAGTTGTTGTAATGTTGGCATATGATAAATTTTGTGCTTTTTTGTGGGCAGGAGATAGTCGTCTTTATCGAATTCGTAACAAAAAATTAACTCAATTAACAATCGATCACTCCCAGGTGCAGGTATATGTTGACCAAGGTTTAATTAGCAAAGAAGAGGCAGAAAATCATCCTCACTCAAACATGATTACGCGCGCTGTTGGTGCTACAGAAAACTTCGTCCTAGATGTAGATATGCAGGAAATGCAACATGGAGACAGGTATCTGCTATGCAGTGATGGTCTTACCAAGCATATTCCCGACGTTGATTTTGAGAAAATGCTTACTAAAGGTGATGTTGAGAAGAAATGTAACGAATTGATTGATTTAACATTAGCAAGAGGCGCAAAAGATAATGTTACTGCTATTCTTATAGATATAGAATAGGAAGTATAAAAGGTAACAATATTTTTGAAGGGGTATTGCATTGGCTAATTTTAAAGCAGCACTCAAAGCCCTAGGAACAGGCAAACTAAAACATGAGTCGTTATCTAAACAACTCGATAGTGTGCTCAATGCATCGCCAAAATTTGCTAGTAAGATGTTGTCTGACCTTGATGAGGCATACAATCAAAAGAAACTAAATGATAATCAATACTCGGTATTAAAAGACCAAATCATAAAATTCAAGCAGGCGCAGACATCTGCAGTTAAATCAAGTTCCCCCTCAAGAAAACAAAAGAAGACTTCAACAGAATCAACGATATCTCCAGAAACTCAAAAGATTGATGACAACTCTCTAGATGCAACCATTATCGCAGGTGAAGAGAAAACCGTCATTGGAGGTGAAGAGAAAACCGTCATTGGAGGTGAAGAGAA
>CAJWRJ010000041.1 GCA_913046215.1 uncultured Legionellales bacterium
TCTGATATTTTTTGAATTTTCTCATTCATGCCTATATAGTCTGGATATTCTTTCTTTAGTGTAAGACTACAGGTTGGTGGACCAGTCACAATGATCTTATAGCCATCTTCAACCCATTTACTTAGTTCATCAATGTTTGGTTGTGCCTGTTGCTCAAATCCTTTAAAATCTCCAGGACTGAGATATGGTGCGCCACAGCATTGTTGTTTTGGATATATACATTCAATACCATTATGTTCGAGAATCTCAACTGCAGAAATACCCAATTCAACATCATGAGAATTGGTAAAACACGTTCCAAATATGACAACTTTTTCATTACCAGTATGAGTGCTACTTTTACGAGATTCAAACCACTTTTCAAATGTATTGGACTGAAATTTCGGTAAAATTCTTTTTGGATGGATACCTATTACTTTATCCATTATTAATCGAGGTAGAGTCAAATTATTCATTAAATTAATTAATGGACCAAAAATTGAGCCAAGTTTACCTGTTAGGTCTGTATTTGATAAAAATCTATCATTGATCTTTACACCCCTATCTTTTGTTCGAATGGCCTGCGCTCGTGTCATTAGTTTTGGGAAATCTAATTGAAACTCATGCTCTTTTCCAGGTGTGTATGGACAGACTGGATCACAAAGTTTGCACTGATAGCATAAGTCTACTACTTCCCATCGCTCATCCTCAGTCAGATCTGTAACTTCACCACGAAACTCAACCTCAATACTCGCCTCAGAGGCATGTTCTCCTTCAGGAAGATCAAGGTATTCTTCTCTCTTTTCCTCTATCTCTACTCTTCCTTGCTCCTCAGCAATTTTACGCTTTCTGTCTCCTGCATTATCTACAGAATCAAACAGTGAGGGAAATGATGGGCATAGATTAAAACACAACCTGCAACCTATGCATATGTCATAAACTCTGTTCAATTCTGAATCCAGAGATGCCTTGTCCCAATATAAGGGATCTCTTATGTCGTATATAGTATTATCGGTATTGGAATGATCTAGCATTTTAGGTGCTAACCTTATCTTTATATGTTAAATATTTGTTTCTGGGCAAGATATCTTGCCCAGAAACAAACTGTTATTGTTTTTTAAAGTGAATCTAAGGTCTCCTGAAATTTTCCAGCATGAGATTTCTCAGCACGCGCCAAGGTCTCAAACCATTCAGCAACTTCTTCAAAGCCTTCTTCTCGAGCCGTTGCAGCGAATCCTGGATACATCTCAGTGTATTCATAGGTTTCACCTGCTACTGCAGCTTTCAAATTCTCAGATGTCTCACCAATTGGTAGACCTGTTCCAGGATCTCCTGCACCACCCTTTTCCATGAACTCTAGATGACCAAAAGCGTGACCGGTCTCACCATCAGCAGTATTCTTAAATACTCCGGCAGCTTCTGGATAGCCTTCTATGTCTGCTGCACGTGCAAAATAGAGATAGCGTCTATTTGCCTGAGATTCTCCGGCAAAAGCAGCTTTAAGGTTTTCATGGGTTTTACTTCCTTCTAAGGACATTATGTACTCCTATTATTAAGTGTGTTTATTACATTTGCCGACTAGAGTTATCTCAACATCGGATACTTCAAAATCATATTTTTCCATTACAGTGTCTTTTATAATCTCATTAGGAACTTGAATATCAATCATCTCACCGCATACATTACATTTTAAATGATCATGAGGCTCAATATTCCAATCATATCTGGCTACTGGACCATCCTGAATATTCCTTATGATACCCTCATCTGCTAATTGCTTTAAGTTCCTGTAAACTGTTCCGAGACTTACATTTGGAAGAGATTTCTTAATCTCTCCATAGATCCAATCTGCAGTGGGATGTGAGTTTGTTGAAAATACAATTTCCCTTATTATTTCTCTTTGATGACTGTAACGCATACTAAAGTTTAAATAGTAATAATAATCATTACTAATTAAAAATGTACAAATATTTATAAATATTACTAACTAACTTTAACGAAATAATTAAACTAAAATCAAAAGGAAACAATAATGTTAAGTATAAATGATGCGGCACCAGATTTCACTTTAAAGAATACAAATAAAGAAGATGTTACACTTTCTGACTTTGGAGACAAAACAGTAGTGTTGGCATTTTATCCTGGCGCATTTACAGGTGTTTGTGATACTGAAATGTGTACTCTTCAAGAGAACTTAAAAGCTTTCGATGACCTAAACACCACTGTTTTGGGTATAAGCGTTGACTCTCCATGGGCTAACGGTGGTTTTTCGAAACAATATGGTCTAGGATTTGATCTTTTATCAGATCTTGATAGAGAAGTTATTAAAAAGTATGATGTTACTTTTGAAGGCCTTGGTGGAATTGAAGGTTACACCTGTGCTAATAGAGCAGTTTACATTGTAAAAGATGGCACAATCAAATACAGCTGGGAAGCATCACCAAACCCAGGTGTTGAACCAAATTATGATGAAATAAAGAACGCACTTGAAAACCTCTAAATAAACATTAAGAGAAACCCCTCTTAAGAGGGGTTTCTCTTAACTCTTAAATATTCTTTTAAAATTCCTCGTCCAACTACTCCAAAGATAACCAAAAAGCCTCCTAATTTTGCTGTGCTAGTCATAGCCTCACCTATGAATATCAGCGCAAGTATAGGATTTAATATTGGTTCTACAACTGGATAGATGATTGCATCCAAAGCCGAAACATGTTTTATAGCAATACTGTAAAGTATATATGCCAGTCCTAACTGAAAAAAACCAAGAAAAATTGTATACGCCCAAGCAATAGGCTCATAGGTAATTCCATTATAATAGAACGGAGCACATACTAGGAAGGTGATAATATTTCCTACTAAAACTGAATCAATAGGATTAGCATTTTTTTGTTTTCGCATATAAAGTGTCAATCCAGCAAAACCTACACCAGATAACAAAGCTAAAATATTGCCCCAAAGCTGCTGAAAACTTAGTTCCTCTAAGAAAAAACATACTAGACCGGTCAAAATAATTAGGATTGCAATCCAATCTATTTTTGTGGATCTCTCACCAAGTATATAGTAGCCAAATATTGCTACATAGACAGGTGCAGCATATTGAATTAAAATGACATTGCCTGAACTTGTCAGTTTGTTTCCAACAACAAAGCATATAACCATCAGAGCATAGCAAATGGCTCCAGCCCATGTATTTTTTCCAAATCGAAAGTTTTTTGGTCTACTATAGAAAAAAATAATGATTGCAGTAAAGCCACTTCTCAATCCTGCAATTACTAATGGTGACCATGGAATCAACTTAATTAGAAAACCTCCCGTACTCCATATAATACCAGTCAAGAGCAAAAGCCCTATTGCGAGACCACGATTCAAACAAGATCCTTCAAATATGGTTTTGATAGATGACCGACTATTGCAAGGAATAGAACACTGATTAAAATGGTCATTACCGAAGTAGAACTATAGGCAATCAGCGTCATCCCTAAGGCTGTTCCAGCAGCTGGGGGGTGTTCAAGGTCTAGGATAACCATAAACAGTATGGTTATGCCAACTGATAACGAAAACCATAGTGCTTTGAAAAGAACCACATCCATAAATGGGAAAACTGCAAAACATGAACCGATAAAAAAACCTAGAAAATGCCCTCCAATAATACGCTTTGGTTCAGCAGCAATATTGTTTGGCATTGCAAAAACAATAAACGCAGTAGCCCCAATACTGGCTATAATTACGGGACTATTAGATAAGGTTATTGTTATGAAAAAAACAGTGGCAGCAGCATAAGAGCTCTGAATCAGATATCTTCTCCAATGCCTTGGGAATTTAGAATCTATTTCCAAAAAGTACCTTTCAGATAAATATAAAAAAAGTCCCCTAAAAAATTAAGAGGACTTTTAAAATTTTAAATAAAGAATTCAGTTGAAGCCAGCCACTTTGCAATTATTTCTCATTGTTCGCTTCATAAGGAACTTCGAATGATTTTAATTTTGAAGTATGGTTGACTTTTGTTTTACCTCGATTCAGTTTTAATTTATTACTCTTTTTATTTTGCAGATTCATCTGAATCATCTAATTGACTATCATCAACTTTAGGTGCAATATCTTTTTCTTTTTGGGCTAGAGAAAAATAAAGTTGAATCGCAGCGCCTACAATTAAAAGATAACCGCCAATGCCAAAAGAGGGACTTAAAGATGCTGTATTAAAATCAATACCGAGTTCTTTTAGAGCGTTTGCACTTTCTTGTAAAGCAGGTCCAGCTTTCGATGTAGCTTGAATTAACTCATAGAACGAGTGTAATGGAAAGAGAATACCAATACCTGATAAAACAGCAATAATTTTTTTATCAGAATTCGAAACTAACATTAAAGCACCAATTACTAATAACAAAAATCCAAGTAAATAAATAGATGCAGATTTAGCATATTCAAACAAGGTTATTGACTCTTCGCCAAAATTTATATACGGTAGAAAAAAAGATATTAGAAATATTAATAAGGTCAATAATCCGAAATGATTTTGTGATGCTGGCGATAATGAGGTTGGTACGTTTGCAGATTTTTTGTAAAGCTGAAAAACAATATGCCAGCCAAGTATGACCATTGCCATTGGTAATAGCCATGAAAATTCAGCAGGTATGCCAAGAGCAGTAGGTGCAGTCACATGATGCTGATTATGCATTGTCCAAATTAATGGCACAGACATATATGTATTATGCTTTGATCTCAAACCAGCAAGGGCAAGAAGATCTCCATCTGGAGCTTCACCATTCTTAATTGCAGTAATTATTTTTTGCTGAGCTGGCCAAATACGAAACCATACATTAAATGCCATTATCGTACCAAACATAGCACCGAGATGAATGTTTACGGCTCTATATTCGAATCCTCCCAGCGTTTGCATCGCAAACACATAGGCTGTAATAAGTACAAAGCTAAGAACTGTTACTGCCCGTGTATTCGATGCTAATGGACTTTTGTAAATTGCGTCATATAGAAATACAGCCACAAAGGTAAGCAGTAAAAGGATATGAATAAACATATTTGCAGACTCTCCAGTTACTGAATCTGAAGTAAAATTACTTGGCATCATACCCCCAGCCCAATAAATCACGTAAAGTAATACAATTCCTGTCCCCCATGTCCAAGCAGCACCCATCCGGAACCAGTATAAGGCTCTGGGCATTAACTCTGGAACAACTTTTTTCTTGGTCTCACCATCCATCGTGGGAGCAAATGCTGTATTTACAAAGTTAAAAAAGTATAACAGGCCTATCCACATTATACCCGCAATTACGTGTAACCATTTGAATATCGGATGTATTAGTTCCATAATCTCCTCGTTTATTCTTTAAATAACATATAAAAATAGAAAAATATTTTAAATATTTTCTAGTTTTATCCTTCCCTTAAATTATATGCACTGTGTACTCGGTCTATTGAAACCATAAAAGAAGCTATACGCATTGGAACGTTCTTTTCTTTCTTAATGGCGTATACCTCTTCAAATGCACGTACCATCTTTTCTTCAAGTTTTTTATTCACCTCGTCTTCGGTCCATTTGAATTGCTGCAAGTTCTGGACCCATTCAAAGTATGAAACAGTAACACCACCTGCATTTGTCAAAATATCTGGTATGATCGCAATCTTTCGCTCCCA
>CAJWRJ010000042.1 GCA_913046215.1 uncultured Legionellales bacterium
ATATTTTCGTATATCTTATGAAATTTAATATGAGCAATTATATCAAAAAAAATTATTTATAAAATAATTTTATAAGCTCCTGCCAAAATTTTTTATTCAGAACGGTACTGAACCATTTTCAATCTTATGTTCGTCACCCTCTTGCGAAATGATGAAAAAGCCCATTTAAAAGGTTCACTTCTCGGTATTGTTGAGTGATTCTCAAGAATTTGCAAAAATTTAAAAAAGTTCTTGCAAACATAAATTATTAGTATATACTAATTTTTTTATAAGTTATATGTTCCTGAAAGTCGTGTATTCATAGATAGGCTTTTTTTTAAGAAATGGGAAAGAGTTCATTCTTTTATGAATAATATTAGTTATATACATAAATCTCCTGCTTTTACCATCCTAGTAATTATTTTTACATTTATTGGAATAATTTCTAGCTTTCAATACTCGAAATATAAAAATTCTTTATTCAATGAATCATTTAAATATTCTTCAGGCATATCAAAGAAAAATTATTCTAAGTTTAATAATGATCACAGAATAACTGATTTAGACTATGAAAGCTTAAAATATAGTAAATATCCGATTGGCTCTGTACCTGTTAAAGTTGTCCTAGGAAAGATCAAAAAAATTGAAAATCCTTATTTACCTAGGCTACATTTAGCATTTTTAGATGAAGGTAAAAACTTTATTAGTTTAAATGATCATTTGTTATTATTTGATTAAATATATTAAATAAATTAATTAGATAGAAGAGTACAAAAATACTCCTAAATATAAATTTATATTGAGATATAAAGTGGATTTTTTCCAATCATTAGAAAATGTAATTCAGTCGATCGAAAACAATAATCTAAAGACTGTATCTGGTAAAAATAAACTCTCAATTGTAGTAGAGAATAAATATGAAATATTTCTGACGCATTATCCATTATGGAACAATGAGGTATTTTTATATTCTATAGGCTGTATGTTAAATAAGATTATCCTTGAAAAGAATATTCCGGAGGAACTTGTTGCAGATAAATTTATTGAATTAAAAAGAAAAAATACTAGTCAATTAATTAATCAAAACATCGTATTAAATTAGTTAGTAAACAAATGAAATTATTTAAACGTGAACCATCTATCAACCATGATTATTTCCATATTGTTAAATCTGTTTATCCCAAAATTATTGATAGTATCGATAGTATATTCCTATCTTTTAAGGAAAATAGAGATGCAAGTAAGTCCTTTGTAGAATATTTTGAAATAGGACATAGAGAAATTCATCTAGTTGATAATTCTGACATGTCTTGTAGTAGTGTGAATGATTTACTAAGTGATTTATTTGTTTCCTTAACTAAGTTTGACAGTAAGTCTTTATATTATGATATTCCTGACTTGTTTTATAATTACCATGCAGTCCATTACTATCATCAAATTAAAGAAATTATAGTAAGTTTAGATAAAAATAGTGTTCCATCAAATAAAATTGTTGATTATCTTATTAAATATGAAATCGAAAGGCATGAAAAAAATGAATGTCATTGTGGTGAAAGTCATAATTTATTAGATTCATATAAGTTAAAAGAATTATTAACAAAAATATTAGATTATTATTATTCGGTAAATAATCACTATATCATTGGAAATAGTATTAATTATCAAAATGAATACAAATATTTGAATTAATATTGGGATTTTACTTTATTTATTATTATAGGATCAGTAATGGATATTAAATTAAGTGGGAATGTCATCATTAGACATCAATCAGTTCCTGAATGTCAGTGGTGCGACAAAGCTAAAGAATTTTTTGAAGAGAAAGGTTTGAAATATACTGTAATTAATTCTGATAAAAGATTCTTTGGTGAGGTGATGAAAAACACCAAATCAACAGCAGTACCACAAATTTTAATTAAAGGAGAATTTGTTGGTGATTATCACGATATGATTAAACATTTTGAAAAGGAGAAAGAATGAAAGTACCTAATACTACTTGGAGAATTCGTAAAGGACCAGATTGGTTTAATGAATCTGCCCAAGATTATTTTTCAGGTAAAAGATCTCTTGTAGTATCTTTGCCTGGTGCATTTACACCTATATGAAGCGAGATGCAGCTTCCAGGTCTGGATGCTCTTTATGATGATTTCAAAGCAAAAGGTATAGATGAAGTTTACTGCATGTCAGTGAATGATTCATTTGTAATGAATGTTTGGGCTGAAACGCATGAAATCGAAAATGTTAAAATGATCCCTGATGGTAGCGGTGAGTTTACTAGGGACATGGATATGTTGGTATGGAAACCAGCACAGAATTTTGGATATCGAAGTTGGAGATATGCAATGACGTTAAATGGAATGGAAGTAGAAAGAATGTGGGTTGAAGATGGAAAGAACCAAATGGGACTTGACAGTGATCCATATGAAGTTACTAAACCAGAAAATATTTTAAAAAACATCCCTTAGAAAATTTCTAAGGGAGTCTTTAAGGTGATATCAATCTTTCATTTATTCCTCCTGCTAGATTTATCACTTATAATGAGAATCTGTTTTTGTGAGCACTAGCATTACGACCTAATATGTATCTCTTTCGTATTGCGGTGCTCCATCCCCAGGAATATAATAAATATCCATTTACCATCCTAGTCCTTCTCTTATAAATCAGTCCGGCAGCGGTTCTAGTTTGTTTCTAGGGGGGTCTTTAACCGATTCTAATAGGCTATGAAAAATATAACCATTAGTATTTGGCGACCGAGTATAGTTGGGACTGCTTTAATACTCAGTATTCCTATCTTAACTATTGCTATTTCGGTCTTTGAACCTACAGGAGAAAACTGGCAACACCTTAAAGATACGGTTTTAAAAGAGTATATTGTCAATTCAATGCTGCTGACTTGCGGTGTTGGTATTGGGACATTACTGATTGGAGTATCGACGGCTTGGCTGACAGCCATGTGTAGTTTCCCTGGAAAAAATCTATTCGTTTGGCTTTTACTCCTGCCTTTGGCGATGCCGGCATATATCGTAGCCTATACATATACCGGTATGTTCGATTTTGCAGGGCCATTACAAACCATGGTCCGTGATTGGACTGGCTGGAGGTATCGGGACTATTATTTCCCCCAAATTCGTTCAATGGGTGGGGCTATTACAATGCTGTCATTGGTCCTATATCCTTATGTTTATCTTTTGGGGCGTTCCACTTTTCTAGAACAATCTGTTGGTGTTATGGAAGTTTCTCGTACTCTGGATTGCGGCCCATGGACTGTCTTTTATAAGGTTGCACTTCCTTTAGCCAGGCCAGCAATAGTAGCGGGGCTATCGCTTGCTCTGATGGAAACTCTGGCAGATTATGGTACAGTTGCCTTTTTCGGGTTAGGGGTATTTACCACAGGAATTTTCCGTACCTGGTTCGGCCTTGGTGATTATAATTCAGCTGCTAAGTTGGCCTCTTTGCTTTTATTTTTCGTATTTGCCTTAATAATTATGGAACGAGTTTCTCGTAACAAAGCGCGATACCACAATAGTTCCGGTAAGCTAACGCGCTTTTCTGAATACAGACTGAAGGGTTTAAAGGCTTGGGGAGCATTTGCTTCTTGTGCGATTCCTGTATTTCTGGGCTTTTTCTTACCCGCGGCACAACTTTTTCTCTGGGCTTTGGAAACTTGGAGCGAAATGGTCGACGACCGGTTTTTCGAATTGGCTCGAAACAGTTTTCTCCTAGGTTTTGGCGCCGCCTTGATCTCAGTGATTCTGGCTTTATTTTTGGGCTACGGGAAAAGGATAATTCCGGGAAAAGCAACGATTGCCTCTATTAGAATGGCTTCAATTGGTTACGCAATTCCAGGTACTGTCGTAGCGGTGGGTATCATTATCCCATTCGCATGGATTGATGGCAGAATTGACACTTTTATGCAGTCTAGCTTCGGAATTTCAAGCGGCTTAATTTTCAGTGGAACTCTCATTGCTGTCATGTTTGCCTACGTGGTTAGATTTTTAGCAATTAGCCTGCAAACTGTGGAATCAGGGCTGGAAAAAATCAAACCATCGATGGACGATGCTGCACGCTCTTTGGGTTGTCGGCATCGCGAAACTTTGTTTAAAATTCACATTCCACTCTTGAAAAGCTCGACGCTGACAGCACTGATGATCGTTTTTGTTGATGTAATGAAAGAATTGCCAGCCACTTTAATTCTAAGACCTTTCGATTTTAATACATTAGCAGTAAGGGCCTTCGAATTGGCCTCCGATGAAAGATTGGCCGACTCCTCCACGGCCGCATTAACGATAGTTGTTGTAGGCCTTCTTCCAGTCATATATTTGAGTAAAACAATTTCACATTCTCGATTAGATCAAGGAAATACCAAAATATGAAAAGACTTGAAGTTAAAAAACTAGACTTTGCTTATGGTAGGAATCAAATCTTATTCGAATTTGATTTTAGCCTGGAAGAAAGTCAAATCGGCTGTTTGCTCGGTCCCAGCGGGTGTGGTAAAACCACTGCGCTTCGAGCGATCGCAGGTTTCGAGAATCCAACCAAAGGTGAAATTATCTTAAACGGCAACAAACTGAACAGCTCAAAAATATTTGTTGAACCTGAGAAAAGGCAAATTGGAATGGTATTCCAGGACATTGCATTATTTCCCCACCTTTCGGTTAAAGAAAATATCCAATTTGGTATACGCTCATTGTCTCAGAACCTAAGAGACAAACGCAGTAACGAATTGTTGGATTTGGTTGGCATGTCTGAATTCAAAAAAAAATATCCCCATGAGATCTCCGGGGGCCAACAGCAACGAGTTGCATTGGCGCGAGCGATGGCACCTAAACCTTCGTTGCTCTTGATGGACGAACCGCTCTCCAGTCTGGATGAAGAACTTAGAGAACAACTGGCTCGAGAGATTCGACTTATTTTAAAGCAGGAAAAGGTTTCCGCTATATTGGTAACTCACGATCAGAACGAAGCCTTTGCTGTGGGAGACCATATCTGTGTTATGCACCAAGGCCGAGTTCAGCAAAACGATTCTGCCTATAATCTATATCATCATCCTTTAAACCGTTTCGTTGCAGAATTTATAGGAGAAGGGACCTTACTTCCTGGCGTAGTTGCAGATGAGGGTACTATAGCAACAGATTTGGGAGAAATTAAGGGTAATTTACCAGAATCCTGCAAGCATCAGGATAAAGTCGATGTTTTGATCCGGCCAGAGAACGTGATCTTGGCAAATGATAACGAAAATAAAGTAGTGATTACGGCGCGCTATTTTAGAGGATCCAGTTACTTGTATACTTTAAAAACGAACAGTGGTGCGGAAATATTATGCTTTCTTTCTAGCTCTGAGAGTCTTCAAATAGATCAATCGATCGGTGTCCAGCTTCAAATCGAAAAACCGGTATTTTTTAGTCGTTCTTAAGCCGATATTTTTATCTCCAACCGGCCCGATCCATTAATTTTACAGCTTTAGGGTTATTTACCCCTAGAATGGTTAGATTAATGCTATCTGCCTTAAATGACCCAAAGCTTTCAAGTGTTTTTGAAATTTCGGCGCCTTCAACAACTGGATATTCGT
>CAJWRJ010000043.1 GCA_913046215.1 uncultured Legionellales bacterium
AAACCAAACGCGATTATCAGAGAAATCAAACATAAAACCATAACCGTTAGCAAAACCCCACATTATAATAATTTCATACATAGACCAAACCGTAACGCCGCTCGCTAAACTCCAAAACATATTATCCCATACCTGGTTTTTAAAGCTGAATAGACTGTTATTTTTCTTAAGATCTTTAGCGTCAAATTTTAACAATTTTTGTTGTTTAGAAAAAGTATATAAATACAGATGAGCACCACCTGCTACTAAACACATAATCATAAAATTTCTAAAATATATTTCTGCCATCCATCCAATCTCGAGTGTTTTGCAACGCTCAAGTGCAGGGGTTGCAAAAACCCAAATAAAAATAGCAAGGCAGACGAGCAACCCTCTCTCAGTAATGGGAAACCATCTTTCTATAAGCCAACGAATGATATGTTTTGGATCAGGTGGCCAATTGAAATACGGCGCCGTCTTAATAGGTAAGTCAGGCGTATAATTCCATGTTGGATTACTGGTTTTTGACCCTGGCTCTTTACCTTTTTCCATCAAAAAAACTCTCAATTTTAAGTTAATTATGGTATGGAGAGTGTTAAATTAAAAATAAATGAAATCAATAAATAAAAATAAAAATTATTAAACCTTAACCCTGCTTAAACTTTGACAATCGTAGATATTCATTGTTAATGGCCATTAACCTATTAATGGTATTGCAAACAAATTGGGAAAAAAATGAGCAGTAAAAATAATAATTTAGACATACCAGAAAATGCTAAAATATCACATGAAATTGTAAAATTACTTGATGAAAAAGATCCCTTAGCAACTCAAGCAGATAAATTTAAATTACCAAAAGATCTAATATACTTGGATGGCAATTCGTTAGGTGCTATGCCAAAATCCGTTCCGAGTTATGTAGAAGATGCCCTATTAGATGGATGGTCGACGCAACTCATTCGAAGTTGGAATAATAAAGGGTGGCATAATTTACCATTCACACTCGCGGATCGCCTAGCACCTATTATGGGTGCAAAAAAAGGCGAAGTATTGTTGGTAGATTCTACTTCATTAAATTTATTTAAAACACTGGTAGCTGCACTTAAAATGCGGGCTGACCGAGTAAATATTGTATCAGACAAAACTAATTTTCCCTCTGATATTCACATAGTACAAGGTGTCTTAGATAATTTCTTCCCAGATAAAAAATTAAAACTATCAGGATCAAGTGATGAAGAAACTATATCTTTAATTGACAGTAAAACCGCTGTCGTAACACTAACACACGTCGATTATAAAACTGGCAAAATAAGAGATATGCAAAAAATTACAAAGGCAGCTCATGATAATGGGGCTTTAATAATTTGGGATTTATCTCACTCTGTTGGTGCCCTCCCAATAGACCTAAACCATTGCGAAGTAGACTTTGCTGTGGGCTGTTCATATAAATACTTGAATGGTGGGCACGGCGCTCCAGCATATCTTTTTGTTGCACAGCGGCATTTAGAAGAATCACAAAACACTCTTACAGGTTGGATGGGGCATGCTTCGCCCTTCGGATTTGACATAAATTACGAACCCTCAAAAACCATAGAAAAGTTTCGATGTGGAACACCAGCAATATTATCCTATCTCGCATTGGAAAAAAGTTTAGATATATTTGAAACAATTGACTTTGGACAGCTACGAAAAAAATCTCAGAACTTAACCCAATTATTCATGCAGTTAATTGAAGAAAATTGTAGCGATTATGGGATAAAAATTATCACTCCAAGAGATCCAGAGATAAGAGGTAGTCAGGTTTCAGTAACAAATGAAAATAGTTGGGAAATAATGCAAGCACTCATCGAACACAATGTCGTGGGAGATTTTAGGGCCCCAAATATTATGAGATTTGGTTTTACCCCATTATATACTTCATATGAAAATGTATGGAATGCCGTAAAGATTTTACAAAAAATACTAGACACAGGCATCTGGAAAGAAGAAAAATATGCCGCAAGAAAGTTAGTAACATAATTGCACTAAACAGAGCTTACCCAATGGGTATATTAGAGGTCATATGAACGCCCCAGAAAAAATTTTAGAAGGGAAAAATCGACCATTCACGGGTAAAGAATATATTAAGTCGCTCCAAGATGACCGTGAAATCTACATTTATGGAAAACGAGTTAGTGATGTCACCCAACATCCTGCCTTCCGCAATTCCGTATATTCTATTTCAAGATTATATGACGCTCTTCACGATAAAAAAACTAAGAGCTTGCTCACGACAAAAACTGACACAGGTTCAAACGGATATACGCATAAATTTTTTAAATATGCTAGAAGTGGGGAAGATCTATTCAAACAACGTGACGCTATCGCTGAGTGGGCAAAAATGTCTTTTGGCTGGATGGGTAGAACACCTGATTATAAGGCAAGTTTTACCAACACTCTTGGTGCCAATGCTGAATTTTACGGTAAATTCTCCCAAAATGCTCGCAACTGGTATAAAAGAACGCAAGAATCTGTTGCATTTGTTAATCATGCGCTCGTAAATCCTCCAATCGATCGGCACAAAATAGCTGATGATGTCAAAGATGTGTATATCTCGGTTGATAGGGAAACTGATGCCGGCATTTATGTTTCTGGCGCTAAAGTCGTAGCCACATCTTCTGCCCTAACACACTATAATTTTTTAGGGCAAAATATGGCTGCAGATATAAATGATAAATCAATGGCCGTTATGTTCATGGCAGATATGAGAACGCCAGGTATCAAATTAATCTGTCGGCCTTCGTATGAACTAAACGCTGCTGCAACAGGTTCCCCTTTTGACTATCCGTTAACAAGTCGTTTTGATGAAAATGACGCTATATTCATATTTGATAATGCATTTATTCCTTGGGAAAATGTTTTCGTTTACCAAGATATTGAGATGTTAAAAGCTTTTTATCCAAAATCAGGATTTGTGAATGGGTACACATTTCAAGGAGCCACACGGATGTCGGTAAAAATGGACTTCATGGTTGGTTTATTAAGCAAAGCTCTTAAGGCCACGGGGAATGAAAGTTTTAGAGGGGTTCAAGTATTGCTAGGTGAAGTAGTAGGATGGCGAAACCTTTTTTGGTCAATGACTAATGCAATGGCTGGAGCACCAGATAAATGGTCAGGAGACGCGGTATTGCCGAACTCTCAAGCTGCCTCGGCGTACCGTATTTTTTCAACTGAAGCTTACCCACAAATAAAGGCAATTATTGAAAAGATCGTAGCTTCAGGCCTTATCTATTTACCGTCAAGTAAGAAGGATTTTGAAAACCCTGAAATAGACAAATATTTAAGTCGTTACGTACGGGGATCAAATGGTATAGGCCATCGCGAAAGAATAAAACTTATGAAGCTTTTATGGGATGCTATTGGAACAGAGTTTGGCGGTCGGCACGAGCTTTATGAGCGTAATTATGCAGGAAATCACGAACTTATTAGAATGTCGGCTTTATTCGCAGCCAATAATTCTGGTGACATGAGTAAGATGGAGTCTTTTGCTCAAGCATGTATGGACGAATACGATGAAACAGGTTGGAAAGATTCCGGATATTTTAATGGTGATGACATTTCAATTATTAAGGATGAAAACAAATGGTAACAACCTCCAAAACTTTAAGTGATAAAGCAAAACCAAGAGGGAAATATCCACACATAAAACGTGCTGGTAGCTTCCTCTTTGTTTCTGGTGCGTCTTCTCGTCGAAAAGATGGCAGTTTTCGTGGGGCAGAGCAGGATGAGATGGGGAATGTCAGCCTAGATATCAAAGAACAAACACGAGCGGTTATTGAAAATATCTCAGATATATTAAAATCAGAGGGCTCAAGTTTAGATGATGTTGTCGATTTAACAACTTTTCTTGTTAATATGAATGATTTCAAAGGGTACAATGAGGCATACGCTGAGTACTTTACTGAAAATGGCCCAGCGCGTACCACAGTCGCGGCGCATCAGTTACCACACCCTTTAATTTTAATTGAAATAAAAGTAACAGCATTCGTACCAGCTTAACTTATATATTACAGTTAGGAGATTCATTTTATGTTAGCACCATTCAACCTACAAAATTGGGTAAAAGATAATAAAGATAAATTCACACCACCAATTGGAAATCACCAACTGTATAAAGAACAATGGGAAAATCTTTTGATAATGGTTATTGGAGGTGAAAACTATCGGCCTGATTATCATGATGATCCTGGAGAAGAATTATTTTATCAGGTTACTGGTGACTTAACCTTAAAAATAATTGACCCAATTTCAAAAAAGCGGAGTGAAGTTATTGTGAAGGAAGGTGAGTTATTTTTGTTACCATCTCACATACGTCATTCGCCCCAAAGAGCTGAGGGAACAGTTGGACTAGTCATTGAAAGATTTAGGCAACCAGGTGAAATTGATGCCTTAGAATGGTACGATGATGATGGAAATTTAGAGTTTCGTGGAGAGTTTGAAATTAAGAATATAGAGACTGATTTAAAAAAAGTACAATTAGGTTGGCAAAAATGGGTAAAAGATCCAGATAGGGTAATTCCTAAATTCTGGCGAGTTGGTGATCCCATTTAAAGGACGTCTTGTTTATGTCAAAAATAAATAAAAAGGTTAAATTACACCAAAAAACAAACTGGAAGTCTCTTAGTAATGAGGATCTAGAGAAAGAGTATAATCCTAGCTCCCTTATTGGTGGAAATTATCAACCTTATATAGAACAATACATTGCCCAAAGCGAAATCGCAAAAAATCAATTAGATTTAACAGACTGCCAATATGGGCCTAAATCAAGTAATACCATAAACCTTTTCATACCCAAAAGTGCTTCTCAAGAAAAACCTTGTCCCCTAGTGATTTTTATTCATGGTGGCTATTGGCAAGAATTATCAAAAAATGAATCTCAATTTTCAGCTATCGATTTCATAAAAAATGATATTGCATTTGCGGC
>CAJWRJ010000044.1 GCA_913046215.1 uncultured Legionellales bacterium
CAGACGGAATTTTCTTCTATGTGGACTTGGATGTTTGCGTATTGTTTGTTATATGCTCCTACATTAGCTCTGACAAATTCTATTTGTTTTCGAAACTTAGAAAATGCTCAAGTAGAGTTCGGTAAAGTGCGTATGTGGGGAACCATAGGCTGGATCGCAGTAGGATGGATGGTTACTTTTATGAGAAGTCAATGGCAAACAGCAGATTGGACTGGTGGAAGTGATTTATTAATGTTTGCAGCTGTGGCTTCAATAATTATGGGAGTGTACTGCTTGACTTTGCCTAAAACGCCACCAGTGGCTAGTCAAAAAAGCCCATTAGCTTTTCTAGAAGCTTTATCTTTATTAAAAGATAGAAATTTTTTGATTTTTATGATGGCCTCTTTTGTAGTTACAACAGAATTGCAGTTCTATTATATACCAACAGCACCATTCTTATTAGATATGGGGGCAGAAGAAGCATGGTTAACTGCAATAAAAACCGTTGCACAAATTGCAGAAGTAGTAGTTCTGCTATTTTTACTTCATATATCTATCCAAAAGTTAGGGGTTAGACTTACAATGGTAATTGGTATTTTGGCATGGCCAATCAGATACTTTTTATTTATGGTCCCTAGTTTACCTGTAATCGTTACTTCACTTACTTTGCATGGGTTTGGATATGCTTTTTTCTTTGTAACATCACAAATATATGTAAACATGAAGGCAAGTGACGATATGCGAGCATCTGCGCAAGCAATGCTAACATTTTTTACACTAGGCGTAGGAAACTATTTAGGCACTCTTTTTACAGGGTATATCTGGGATACGTTTAAGCTTGCAGATGGAACAACTGTTTGGTGGAAGTTCTTTTTAGTCCCAGCAGTTCTTTGCACCGTTATGGCTTTTGTTTTTCTATTCTTTTTTAAAGATGACCATGAAGCTACTGAAGCTGAGCTAAAGTCAGTTTAGCAGTATGGATAAAAAAAGATTAGGAATTGGTTTCATTGGTGGTGGTTTTATATCACGGTTTCATATTCAATCATTAATAAGCGTGCGTGATGTTGATGTTCTTGGGGTTATGTCAAAAACAAAACAATCAGCTGAAGAAACAGCCGACCTAGCAAATGACCTTGGCCTAGGCCCAGCTAAGGCCTATGACACAATAACAGAGATGATAGAAGACCCAAACATTAATGCTTTATGGGTCTGTTCTCCCAATTTTGCGAGGATCGATACTTTTGAAGAAATTGCCAATGCAATTGAAAGCGGAAAAGGGGAATTAATTGGAGTTGCCTGCGAGAAACCGCTTGGTAGAAATGTTGCCGAAGCAAAAAAAGTGTTGGAGTTAACCAAAAGTGTAGGTTTGTTAGATGGCTACTTGGAAAACCAAGTATTTTCACCTTCTATAACTAGAGGAAAAGAAATTATTTGGGCTCGTGGAGCTGCAACAACAGGCAGGCCGTTTTTAGCCCGTGCAGCAGAAGAACACAGCGGGCCGCACATGCCTTGGTTTTGGGAAGGAGAATTACAGGGTGGTGGTGTTTTAAATGATATGATGTGCCATTCCGTAGAAGAAGCGCGGTTTATGTTGACGGAGCCAGGGAAGCCAAGAGATTCAATAAAACCCATAAGCGTCAGTGCACATACAGATTGCTTGAAATGGCAGCGTCCAAGATATGCTGATATTTTATCGAAAAACAGTGGTGGAAAAACAGATTATTCAAAGAAACCATCTGAAGATTTTGCAAGATCACTAATTGAATATTTAGATGAGGATGGGGAAAAGCTGATTGTAGAAACCACAACATCATGGTGTTTTGTTGGGGAGGGGTTACGATTAAGCATGGAATTATTTGGTCCAGAATATTCTATGTTTGTCAACACGCTTGACCCTGACCTCAAGGTGTTTTTTAGTCGAGAAGTTGCTGGATCTGCTGGTGAAGACTTAGTTGAAAAACAAAATGCTGAATCTGGAGGAATGCCGGTAGTTAGCAATGAAGCTGAGGTCTATGGTTATACGGCTGAAAACAGACATATGGTTGAATCTTTTTTGGCTGGTAAAAGACCAGATGAAAATTTTGATGATGGCTTGAATGTAACTGAATTATTAATGACCGCATATATGAGCGCGGAACAAGGTAAGACAATTTCTTTCCCCCCTTCTGGTCTAGATA
Organism: uncultured Legionellales bacterium; assembly: GCA_913046215.1. GTDB lineage: Bacteria > Pseudomonadota > Gammaproteobacteria > Eutrophobiales > Eutrophobiaceae > UBA11869. The sequence goes on from CAJWRJ010000044.1 coordinate 2,157, forward strand.
CTTACGTACCATCTGTTGCCAAAGGAGAGTGGAATCCAAAAAACAGATGAATAAGTTATATATAACCTTAATACTATTTGCTTTTGCTTGCGCACAGCATGATACAAAAGGATATACTAACTTATTAAAAACATCAAATGGTGACTATTCCAAAAATGGATGGAATCACTATGGCCCAGGTTACTTTACTCTTGATAAAGATACTGGAGTTTTGGAAACAATCGGCGGAATGGGTCTTTTTTGGTATAGTGCAAAAAAATATAAAAACTTCATCCTTGAGTTAGATTACAAAACGTCTGAACAAAAAGCAAACTCAGGAATTTTTTTACGTGTTCCAGAAATTCCTATAAGCGATAATTACATTTATAATACATTTGAAATTCAAATATGTGACGCTGCCGAAGATGACTCAAAAACAGCAGCAGTATATCTCGCAAGCGCAGCATCAAAAGATGTTTCAAACCCGCCTGGAGAATGGAATCATTATAAGATCGCTTTTATAGAAGATAGAATTACCGTTGAATTAAATGGAGAATTAGTCAATGATTGGAAAGCGTTTCCAAAAGGAAAGGTGAAAGATTTTTCAGATGAAGGTTACATTGGTATACAAAACCATGATTGGGATACTACAGTTTCATTTAAAAATATTTTAATTAAAGAGCTATAGCTATGGAAAATAAGATTATTTGCCTTATAGCAAGTATCATCCTGTTGGTTCCTTTGTTAGCTGAGGTAGTTCCTGTACCGGAAAAGATTGTTCCTGAAAAGAATCAGAATCAGGGCCCAAATAAATACTACAATATTTAATATATTAAGGAGATCTATGAAAAATATTATACTTTGTCTTTTGTTTATATTTATGAATTGTTCTAATCAGCAAAACAACTGGACTACTTTATTTGATGGAAAAGATATCTCACATTGGCGCGGCTTCAAGCAAAGCGATTTTCCTTTTGATGGATGGTCAGTAGAAAACAGTACTTTGAAGACAATTGTTGGCGGGAACAAGGTTGATATTATAACAAAAAAGAAATACAAAGATTTTGAATTAGTGTTGGAATGGAAAGTTTCTCCGATCGGCAATAGCGGTGTATTTTACTTTGCTACAGAAGAGGGAGACTATATTTGGCAAACCGCGCCAGAGATGCAGGTTTTAGATAATACAGCTCATCACGATGGAAAAAGAAATGTTACTTCTGCCGGAGCATTATATGATCTTATTGCCCCGATACAAGACGTATCAAAAAAAGTAGGTGAGTTTAATGAAGCAAGAATTATTGTGAAAAACAACCAAGTTGAGCATTGGTTAAATGGAACAAAAATTCTTAATTATGAGCATGGCAGCGATGACGTGAAGGGTTTAATAGCAAATAGTAAATTTGCAAGTATGCCATTATTTGCTAAAGAAAATATAGGCCATATAGGGCTTCAACACCACGGGGAAGAGGTTTGGTATCGTAATATTAAAATTCGAAAACTATAATATTTTACAGTTCTTTTATTTTCATTCCGCTACTTCTAATCGTTTCGTAGACGTCTTTATCTTTTCGAATAATTAAAAAGGCTTCTGTATTGCTTGTGTCTTCTATGAGTTGTATAGCTTTATCTATGCCTAATATAATTAACGCTGTTGCTAGAGCATCAGCATCAATGCATTGTGAAGTTACAACGGTTGCAGAGGCAATGTCAGTCTGAGCTGGATAACCAGATCTAGGATCTATTTCGTGTGAATATCTTTCGTTATCAATTTCGTAATAATTTCTATAATCACCTGACGTAGCCATTGACATATTGTTTAGAGGAACTGCCCAATTTATTTCATTATCATTTTCTGGATTTTCAACAGCAATCATCCAAGAATCCTTTTTTCGGTTAAATCCTGAACAGCGTACTTCTCCACCAATTTCAACCATATAATTATTCATTCCTTTTGAGCTGAGAAAGCTACAAATAGCATCGACTCCAAAACCTTTTGCTATAGCATTTAAATCAATCTTTATAAAAGGATCTGTTTTTTGAAGATAGCTATTAATAATAAGTAGTTTATCATATCCCATATGAATTTTTCTATTTTCAATAGTCTTTTCATCAGGGAACACATCTTTTAACCCCCCTTTTTGGCCAGGGCCAAAACCCCAAAGATATAATAAAGGAACCAATGTGATATCAAAAGCTCCATCTGTTTCTTTGGCCCAATGTAAAGCACGTTCAATTACATATGAGAATTCATCTGAAATTTGAAATGGTAGGGTGGATTCTTTATTATTAAATGTGGATATTTCGCTATTAAATAAATAGGTAGACATCTGATTGTTTATACTGATTAAAATTGAATCAATTTGTTCTTTTAGCTCAACTTTATATTCCTCATCTTTATTATTTGAAATAATTTTAATATTATAAGTGGTTCCCATTGTATACCCAGATATCTCTATCTGGGAATGAGTAGATTCACATGAATTGCAAAAGATAAATACAATAATGGTTATAAGAATATGTTTCATGATATAATTGTTTTATATGAATAAGTACTAAAAGCCTGAGGAATTTAGTAATTTTATTTTATGATTAATAAACTAGAGCCACTAATAATTGTTTCAATATGATATGTTGGAAACAATCAAGGAAAATT
>CAJWRJ010000045.1 GCA_913046215.1 uncultured Legionellales bacterium
CTCTTGGATTTACAGTTGGATTAATTATAGCTTATCTCAATCAAAATGATAAATAAAATCTATATAAAAGACTATGCGATTGTGAGGGAGTTGGAACTTCCATTTTTTAATGGTTTTACTGTGATAACTGGAGAAACTGGTGCTGGAAAGTCTTTAATTGTTAAAGCATTATCCCTTGCCCTTGGATCTAAGGCTGAAAAAACGGACGTTAGGAGCGGTCAAGATAGATCAGTCGTTGAAGTCCAGCTTGATAATTCAAAAAATTACCGCAGACTGCTTTCAAAAGCAGGTCGCATGAAGTCATATATAAATGATGAGCCATTTAGTGAAGAATCTTATCGTGATCTTGTTTACAGTTTAGCAGATTTCCATGGTCAAAATGAACAACAGTTAATTATGAATAATCGAACACACATTGACTTCCTTGATAGATTCTGTAAAAATGACAATGAGATTAGTCGGATTGAAAAAATATACAACGAGTTGATCCTCACAAAAGAAAAGCTAAATAATAAACTTGATCTGTCAAAACAGTCTAATGACAAAAAAGAATTACTTGAATTTCAATTAAATGAGATTGAGCTGATTGGTCCCAAACTAAATGAGGATGAAGAACTAACAATCGAATTCAAGCGCCTAAATAATACAGAAGAAACAATAAACGCCATTCAAAAACTCAACCAAAGCCTCACAGAGCACGATCATTCGATTTACCGTCAGCTATATTCAGCAATTGATGATTTAGAAGGCCTTTCTAAGTTTGATCAAAAGCTCTCTCATTATTTAGAGATTTTGAAACAATCTTCTGTGTCTATTCAGGAGTCATCCTCTGGCTTGATTGAATACTTAGATCAAATAGAAAGCGATCCTTCAAAATTAAATGAGGTGAATGATAGGCTACAATCGATTGAAAGCTTGAAGCGTAAATATGGTGGCTCAATTGAATCGGTAATGGATTATGCAGAGCGTATTCAAGAAGAGTTGGAAGAGCTTTCAGGTCTCGATGAATTAATTGAAGAGATGAGAAAAAATCTCAGAGATCTCATTTCGAAATACTCTGTATTGGCAAAAGAATTAAGCGAAAAACGTAAAGAATCATCACAAAAACTATCCAGCCAAATTGAAATGTCAATGAAAAAGCTTAATATGGATGGTGCAACATTTAAAGTTGAGATTCATCAAAAACCCAGCCAGGATGACACTATAAAATGCAATAATCACAGTGTTAAATATGGTCCAAAGGGCTATGATGATGTTGAATTTTATTTAAGCGCAAATCCTGGTGAGGCTATAAAACCTCTTTCAAAAATTGCATCTGGCGGTGAGGTTTCTAGAATAATGCTTTCAATTAAATCTGTTTTAAAAGAAGATGACCCAGTTCAGACGCTCATATTTGATGAAATAGACTCAGGCATATCAGGTGAGGCTGCTGATAAAGTCGCAAAAGCTTTGAAGGCTCTTAGCAAAGATAAGCAGGTTATTTGTATAACCCATCTTCCTCAAATCGCTTCTTTAGCTGATAATCATTTATTTGTTGGTAAGAAATTTATTGAAAATAAAACCTATGTAAAGGCAATCTATCTAAATGATGATCAAAAAATTTCTGCTGTTGCAAAACTATTTAGCGGGGAAGACTCAACCTCTCAAGTGATCGAAAAAAAAGATAATCTGGATTCAAGAGCGCATGGATAAGTTAGTTGTAAATGGTGGAAGGGAGTTAAGGGGAAGGGTTAAAATTTCAGGTGCAAAAAATGCTGTTTTGCCGATTATGGCCTCCTCGCTATTAGTTGATGGAGTTACGGTAATAAAAAATGTTCCAAATCTGAGAGATACCAGGACTTTTGTTGAACTACTAAGTATTTTAGGTGCAAAATGTAATTTTGAAAATTCAACACTTACAATTGATGCAACTAATATTACTTCTATTGAAGCGCCCTACGATTTAGTCAAGACAATGAGAGCTTCATTTTATGTTATGGGTCCATTGCTCGGCAGATTTGGAGAAACTAAGGTCTCGCTTCCTGGAGGGTGTGCTTGGGGTCCTAGGCCTGTTGATTATCATTTAAAAGGCTTTGAAAGCCTAGGGGCGCAGATTGATCTTAATCAGGGGTATATTTTAGCGCGTGCTGAAAATTTAACTGGTGGCAATATTTCTTTTGAAATTGCTTCAGTTGGTGCAACTGCCAATATTTTAATGGCAGCGGTTTTAGCCAATGGGCAAACATCAATTTCAAATGCTGCTATTGAGCCGCACATTGTGCAACTTTGTGATGTTTTAGTTAAAATGGGAGCAGACATTGATGGTGTTGGAACAAATGAATTAATCATTAATGGTGTTGAAAAACTCACTCCAGTAGAAATTAATGTTATTCCAGATATGATTGAGGCGGGAACATTTTTAATGGCAGGGGCAATACTAGGAGAGATTGAGCTTCAAAATGTTGACCCCAGTCACCTTTCAATTGTTTTAGAAAAGCTAGAAACGGCTGGCAGCAATATTTCTGTAGCAACAAATTCTATTACTATTAAAAGAAGCGGTATGATAAATCCAGTTGATATTATTACGGATGTTCATCCAGGTTTTCCTACCGATTTACAGGCGCAGTGGATTGCATTGATGTCTGTTGCAAATGGAAAATCAGTTGTTACAGAATCAATCTACCTAGATCGTTTTTCGCACATACCAGAACTAGTGAGGTTAGGGGCAAATATCACTCTAGAGAAAAATGTTGCGACGATCCATGGCCAAACAAAGCTTACCGGAGCTCAGGTTATGTCTACAGATATTAGGGCTAGCGCATCGCTCGTTATAGCAGCCCTTATTGCAGAGGGAAGATCTGATATTAGCCGAATCTATCACATCGATCGTGGATACGAGAATATTGAAGAGAAATTTAGACTTTTGGGTGCAGATATTCACCGCGAAAAAGAATAAATAAAGTTGGGAATATTTATTTTTTTATGATTAAAATCACTCCTCTCATGTTTGAGAATATGTTATGCGGATTGTAATTATTGGCGCAGGAGAAGTTGGCTTTCATGTCGCTAAGGCATTAAGTCAAGATGATCATGATATCACTGTAATTGATATTGATTCGGTCAAATGCAAGCGAGCATCTGAGTCTTTAGACGTTATTGTTATTGAAGGTAATGGTGCAAGCCCTCGCAATCTATCTGAAGCAAATGTTCAAGATGCTGACTATGTTCTTTGCTTAACTAGAGTTGATGAGGTCAACCTTATAGCCTCTCAACAGGCAAATGAACTTGGAGCAAAAAAAATTATTGCCCGCCTTCGAAATCAACAGTATTCAACACGTGATTCAATAATTAAGCCAGAAAAATTTGGTATAAGTCACGTTATTCACCCCGAAAGAGAAGCTGTTAAAGAAATTGTGAAATTAGTTCGCCACTCCTACGCAACTCAAGTTATGGATTTTGAAGGCGGAAGGATGCAAATGATTGGAATTAGACTAGAAGAATCTTCTCCAATCATTGGTAAAACGGTTCGAGATATTTGTGATGAAGATAGAGACTTTAGGTTTGGTATTGTTACTGTTATGCGAGAGGGAGAGTCTCACGTTCCTTGGTCAGACTTTGTTTTTAAACACACCGACACTGCATATTTTATAGTTAAAAAAGAACGATTGAATTCTTTAATGTATATGCTTGGCAAAGAAGCAACAGAAACTAATTCGGTAGTTATTTTGGGAGGAAGTAAGATTGGCAGAAGTATTGCGGAAGAGCTTGAGGAAGAATTAAATGTACGGTTAATAGATAGTAGTCGCGAAAAAGCCGAGTGGCTTGCTTCAAATTTAAAACAAACAATGGTGTTGCATGGCGATGGAACTGATGTTGAACTTTTGAAAGCAGAAAATATTGGAGAAGCTGATAGCTTTATAACTGTTACTCAAAATGAGCAAACGAATTTATTATCTGGAATGCTTGCTCATCACTTAGGCGTAAAGCAAGCTGTTATTCATCTAAGCACAACTGAATATATGCCAATTGTTCAAGAGATAGGACTTGGTGCGGTAATAAGTAAAAATATGTCTACCGTTAATTCGATTCTAAAATTCATATCAAGCAGTAAAACAGAGTCTCCTGTAACGACGTTTGATGAAATAGATGTCGAAGTGGTAGAATTTAGCCCAGAGCCTGGAAGTAAGGTCACTACCTCTCAATTGAAGGATATCAAATTTCCAGAAGATAGTATTGTTGGCGTTATCAATCATCACGGTCAACTTTCAATTGC
>CAJWRJ010000046.1 GCA_913046215.1 uncultured Legionellales bacterium
ATGCTCCTCTAGATAAGATACAGATAATTAAAGGTTGGATGGAGAATGGAAAGGCAAAAGAAGAAGTTATGGACGTTGTCTGTAGTGAAAATAGAAAAATAAATAATAATTCTAAGCGATGTAAATCGTTAAATATAAAAGTTAATTTACAAACGTGTGCTATTAATCAAGCTCGAGGAGCAGATGAGCTACAAGTCTTATGGACTGATGAAGACTATAGTCCGGATCAGAATGCATTCTATTATGCTCGAGTCATTCAAAACCCAACATGTCGATGGACTACTTATGATAGTCTGAGGACAGGACAAAAAATATCAAAAGCGTATAGCTCAACAATGGCAGAGATGGCTTGGTCGTCTCCGATATGGATTAAATAATGAATAAGTATTCTGCTCAACAGTTAACGCCTTCACTCGGTGCTGAAATTACAGGAATAGATCTTTCAAATGATTTATCTAATGAGCAACTCAATCAAATCTATGATGATTTAATAAAGTACAATGTTATTTTTTTTCGTAATCAAAAAATTTCTCCTGAGAAACATATTGAGATTGCAAAAAGCCTTGGAACAATTGAAGATCCTCATCCTATTTACCCACATGTAGAAGGATTTCCTGAAATTGTAAAACTTGAAAATAATAAAGACAATCCACCTGATACAGATGAATGGCATACAGATTTAACGTTTAAAAATGATCCTCCCTTTGCAACTGTTTTATGTAGCAAAGTAATCCCACCAGTTGGTGGTGATACATTATGGAGCTCACTGTCAAAAATATATGATGCACTCCCAGATGAGATGAAAAAAAATCTTGAAACATTAAGGGCTATTCATGATATGGGAAGTTTTCGAAACAACTATATGCAAGAGGATGATATTGAGTCTGCAAATAAGTTAAACAAAGGTTTTGAAGAATTTGGAAATGCTGTTCATCCTGTTGTAAAAATTCACCCTGTTTCAAAAAAGAAATTTCTTTATATCAATCCTAGCTTTACATCTCAGATTGTTGGAATGACGACAACTGACTCTAATAATCTACTTTCCTATTTATTTAATTTTATGAATAAGCCCGAATTTCAAATAAGGTTTCAATGGACACCTGACACGTTAGTAATTTGGGATAATCGTTGTACGATGCACTATGCTATTGGTGATTATATGCCTCATCAGCGGATTATGAATCGAATCACAGTTTTAAGCGACAAAAGGGCTTAATTATCCATAAAAAAGTTCATATTTTGGGTAATTTTCTTCTCGATCTATATTTAAGATCATGTAGAATTTTTTTTCATGGATATACACGAGTATCAAGCAAAGAAAATTTTATCTGATTTTGGCATTGGCATTCCAAAGGGTGGAATTGCATACAGCCCAGAAAATGCAGAATATAAAGCAAAAGAAATAGGTGGATCAAAATGGGTTGTAAAAGCTCAAGTCCATTCGGGTGCTCGAGGAAAAGCAGGTGGTATTATAGTTTGCAACGATGCATTGGAAGTTGCTCAAGCTACAGATAAATTATTAGGAAAAAAATTAGTAACTAATCAAACAGGTCCAGCGGGCAAAATCATTAATCGAGTTTATATTGAAGAAGCGTCAGACATAGAGAGAGAACTATATCTAGGACTTGTTTTTGATCGTGGATCAGAATGTATAATGGTTGTTGCTTCTACTGAAGGTGGTATGAGCGTTGAAGAAATTTCAAGCGAAAAACCTGAAACGATCATTCGTTCAAAAATTGAAGTTGCTGTTGGAATGCAGGAGTTTCAAGCTAGAGAAATTGCTTTCAATCTTGGTATTGAGCCTGAACTTGTTTCTCGAACAGCTGATGTAATTAGAAATTGTTACCGTGTGTTTAGTGAACTTGATGCAACTATGGTTGAAATTAATCCTCTCGTTATAACTAAAGACAAGCACGTGTTTGCACTAGATTGTAAAATGAGTTTTGATAACAATGCATTGTTTAGAAGAAATGAAGTATCAGAATTAAGAGATAAATCTCAAGAAAATCCAAGTGAAGTGTATGCATCAGATCGAGGATTAAACTATGTTGGTCTTGATGGAAATATTGGAAATATAATAAATGGTGCTGGTCTAGCAATGGCCTCAATGGACATGATTAAATTGGCAGGCGGTGAACCAGCAAACTTCTTAGACGTTGGTGGTGGAGCTACTCCTGAAAAAATTGTGAAAGCATTCAAACTTGTATCGTCTGATGAAAAGGTCAAAGTAATACTTGTTAACATTTTTGCTGGTATAAACCGCTGTGATTGGATCGCTGAAGGAATCGTTCAAGCTTTAGATAAAATCAAAATTGAAATGCCATTAGTCATTCGATTAGCAGGAACAAATGTTGAAAAAGGAAATCAAATATTGAGAGACAGTAAAATCGATTATATTGAAGCAAACTCGCTTGAAGATGCAGCAAATAAAGCTGTTGAAGCATTAAAGAAAGTTGAGAATAATTAGAATGTCGATTCTTGTTGACGAAAATACTAAAATGATCGTTCAGGGCTTTACGGGCAAAATTGGAAGTTTCCATGCTCAGGAGATGTTAGATTATGGTTCAAATTTAGTTGGAGGTGTTACTCCTGGTAAAGGAGGGTCAACACATCTAGGACTTCCAGTTTTTAATACTGTGAAAGATGCGGTAAGAGAGACTGGAGCAGAAGCAAGCATATTGTTTGTTCCACCAAGTTTTGCAGCTGACTCAGCAATGGAGGCTGCAGACGCTGGAATCAAAGTGTGCGTAGCAATTACTGACGGAATTCCAGCTCATGATATGATACGAGTAAAACGTTATATGCGTAGATATACAAAGTCTGAAAAAATGACAATGATAGGTCCAAACTGTGCTGGAATCATAAGTCCTGGAAAAGCAATGTTGGGAATTATGCCAGGACATATTTATAAAAAAGGTAATGTAGGAATTGTTGGCCGATCAGGAACGTTAGGTTATGAAGCTGCCTCTCAAATGAAGGCGCTTGATATTGGTGTTTCAACAAGTGTCGGGATTGGTGGAGATCCAATTAATGGTAGCTCATTTAGAGATATATTATCTCGTTTTGAAGAAGACCCTGATACAGATGTCATTTTAATGATAGGCGAGATTGGGGGTCCTCAAGAAGTTGACGCAGGACAATTCGCGAAAGAAAACATGAAGAAGCCTGTTGTAGCATATATTGCAGGACTTACTGCGCCTAAAGGACGAGTGATGGGTCACGCTGGTGCAATTGTTTCTGCGTATGGAGAAAGTGCCGTAGAAAAAGTTGAGCTACTGAAAGAATGTGGAGTTACAATTTCAAAAAACCCATCAGTAATAGGTGAGACAATAAAATCAGTTTTAAGCTAGAGACTTATAACCTAAAAATATTGCTAGCAACTCTCAAATGATGAAGCAATATCTCCAATAAGGTCAAAGTATAAATCTTTACCTGGATCTAATTCAGCTCCAAGCGGATCTATAATTGCTGCTTTAACACCTGTATCTCTTGCGATTGTTTCTGCAATACTTGGATTAAATTGAGGTTCAGAGAATAAACAGTTTACGTTTTCATGTTCTATAACTTCTCTTATTTCTGCTAATTGCTTCGCTCCAGGTAGAACTTCAGGATTAACTGTTAAAGCCCCAATAACTTCAACACCAAATCTCTTTTCGAAGTACTGATATGCATCGTGAAACACTACGTATTTTGCATCTCTATTAATTTTACTCTTTACATCATTTATCAATTGATCAATTTCTTTTAAAGCTTTTGCAGAGTTTGAATTGTAAACTGATGAATTTGCAGGATCAATTTCAGATAATTCTCTGGTTACAATCTTTACGATAGTTTTTGCAATTTCAGGATCAAGCCAAAAATGGATATCGTATTCGCCATGTGCATGTCCATGTTCATCATGCTCATCGTGCTCATCACCATGCTCCTCATGTTCGTCATGACCATCAGCATGTTCATCGTGCTCATCACCATGCTCCTCATGTTCGTCATGACCATCAGCATGTTCAT
>CAJWRJ010000047.1 GCA_913046215.1 uncultured Legionellales bacterium
TTTTCATTGTATTTTTTACACCTATTGTAATTCCCATTGTTAAAGCAAGTGTCATGCATAAACCTGGTGTAATGGATATTATGAAAAAAACTGGTATGAAAAAGTAAAGTAATGAGAAATCAAAGATCATAAGAACGAGCAATAGTATTTAAGGGAGCAAAAAAAAACGGGGCGCAACACAAACCCCTAAAGGTCTCCATTCCGCCCCGAAACTCGGCTTCCCGCCGACAAACTCCCCGAAGGGCTTTCGTTCTTTGTTCGTCCGATAAAAAAATATTAGCAAATAGGAAAAATATTTTAAATAAGTTTTATTAAAAAAACTCCTTATACGATGTGGATAAGTGGATAAATAGTTTTTACTATAAGAATCAATATTTAATAAAAAATACTTAATTAAGATTCCATACCCCAAGATAAAGAATTCCATATTCTTTCATGAAAATAATAAATAGTTACCTTTGTAATTACTTCCAATGCAGCAATTAAACCAGCAGTTTCAAGAACTGAAAAATCTGATTTTAAAATTACTAGGTAACTGATTAAGAATGTGTCTGCTGTTGCAGTTACTCTCCAGGTAAGAGCTTTTACCAATGATCTTTTTTTTGAACTCTTGGGCACAATATTTAATTAGTTATCTAAAAAAACATTTCAAATATAAGTTTTTTTATATTTGTTCAAACAATTAAACTACTGATTTAATTTGCCATTTTGACTAGTGGTGTTTCTTTAATTGGAAAATGAACTACTGCAGAAGCAAACCCTAAAATCACACAAGCCCACCACATAATATCATAAGAACCATAATAATCATAAAACCTGCCTCCAAACCATGACCCAACAAACGAACCGACTTGGTGAGATAAGAAAGTAAAACCATACAGCATAGACATATATTTTGATCCAAAAATAACTGATATTATTCCACTGGTAAGAGGCACTGTAGATAGCCATAGAATTCCAAGAAGTGACGCAAAAATTAAAACTGTTATTTCAGTTTTTGGCAAAAAGATAAAAATTAAAAACAGTAGGGCACGTAGAGTATACAAGATTACCAACAGATTTTTTTTAGACCTTAGGTCACCTAAGTGACCAAAAACAAGTGTGCCTATTACATTAAATAAACCGATTAGTGCTAAAGACCAGGAACCGATCCACATGGGCAAAGATAAATCATCGAGGTATGCGGGTAGATGAGTTGCTATAAAAGAAATATGAAAACCACAAACAAAAAAACCAATTGTCAGTAAGACATAGCTCTTATTTGCAAAGGCTTCATTTAAAACAGATGCTAAAGATCTATTAACTTCATCATTTATTCCACTTTTGGATGAATGCTTTGTTAATACTAGTGAGAATAAAATCATGATAAGTGAAATAAAACAAAGATATAAGATTGATCTTTGCCAATCACTCATTTCAATTAAGAAGCCTGTAAGAGGAACAATTAAAAATTGACCCAGCGAACCTGCAGCCATTACGACGCCAAGAGATAATGTTTGATATTTGCCTGTTACAGCTTTACCAACAGCCCCTAATATTACAGCAGTACCACATCCAGCGCATCCAAATCCAAAAATTATTTGTGAAACGATTAGAAGTATTGAACCTTCAACAAGTGACATTAAGTAAAGTCCAATTAAAAAGAAAATTACTCCTAATAGGCCAGCTACCGATGAACTATATTTATCTGCTATGGCGCCAAAAATTGGTGATCCGATGCCAATCATAAGAAATTGTATTGCAATGGCAAACCCAAATACTTCTCTACCAGTTTGTATATGTTCAGAAATTGGGATCAAATAAAGTCCAGAAGAATGCCTTATACCGAATGAGACAAGCAAGAGTATGCAGCCTCCAATAATCACTAATGTTGAATAAGAATGTCTAAATAACTGCATGTTTTAATTTATATACTTCCAACGTCGAATTGATACTATAAATCACATGATATTTACAATTATATACCTTCTGGTCTTGGTAATGCTTTTATCTATGGTGATTTACAAGCAGGCGAAGAAAATTGAGAGTACAAGAGCATTTAATGAAAGAACAATGTTAATCTTATGGCTTGTACTTGGAATGGTTGGTCTCATCACTGGAGGGTTGTAACACCTAAACATTTATTGCACTGGTATGATGATCTGGTTTTTATGCAAAAAATTTTACTTGTATTTTTAATATTATTTTTCTCACTAAAAAATTCATATTCTGACAATAATATTAAGGATAATTCTCCAGAAATATTTGAAGGAATCTCAGTAGAGCTTGATAGATTAGAAATTCAAGAGTCACTCAATCTCAAAGAAAATGGAAAATCTGTTTCAAGTAAAAACTGGATGATTGTTACAGCAAACGCCTATGCTTCAGCTGCTGGTGCAAAAATATTACAATCTGGAGGTACAGCAGCAGATGCAATGGTTGCAGCTCAATCTGTGTTAGGCTTAGTCGAGCCTGAGTCATCAGGAATTGGTGGGGGTAGTTTCTTATTATGGTATGACGGTGTAACGGGTAAAATAGTTACTTTAGATGGTCGTGAGACTGCACCACAAAACTCAACTTCAAATCAATTTCTAAAAAGTGATGGAACTAAAATGAAGTTTTTTGATGCTGTCATAGGTGGTCTATCAGTCGGTACACCTGGAACTCTTGCATTAATGTTTGATGCTCAAAAGAAATGGGGTAATCAAAACTGGGAAAACCTCTTTGATGAAGCAATTTTCCTAAGTAAAAATGGTTTTAAAGTTTCAAAAAAATTATCCTCATCAATTGAAAGAGATAAAGATAGACTTAGCAAAATAGATAAAACGAAAGAATATTTTTTACCAAACGGGAATAGTTTAAAGCACAAGCAGGTATTGAAGAATTATGCTTATGCAAGCACAATGCAAAACATTGCTAACAATAACATTGAAGATTTCTATAAAGGATCAATTGCGCAGGACATTATTAGCACAGTAAAAAATCACACCAAAAATCCTGGCTTTCTAGAAGCTGAAGATTTGGGCAACTATAATGTAATAGAAAGAGATCCAGTTTGTGTAAACTATAAGGTATACAAAATATGTGGCATGGGCCCACCATCGTCTGGAGGAGTAGCAGTCGCGCAAATATTGAAAATTTTAGAGCCTTATGATCTTCAGTCTCTGGGCTATTCAAATCCTATAACATGGCAAATAATTGGAGATGCGACTCGTCTTGCATTTGCTGATCGCGATCGATACTTGGCAGATAGTGATTATGTCAGTGTACCTTTGTCTGGTCTTTTAAATGACAATTATCTGATTGAAAGGTCAAATAAAATTAAAGTTGGAACGAAAACTGAAAATGTAACCTCAGGTAAACCGTCTAACGACTTTGTTTACAATTACGGAATAGACAACTCATTAGAGCTGCAATCTACAACGCATATTTCAATTTATGATCAGTATGGAAACGCACTCTCGATGACATCGTCAATTGAGAATGCATTCGGATCAAGATTGATGACGGAAAGTGGTTTTTTACTTAATAATCAACTTACTGATTTTTCATTTAATGAAAGAATTGATGGCAAGCTGATAGCAAATAGATTAGAGCCCGGGAAAAGGCCAAGATCATCAATGGCACCAACAATAGTGCTAAAAGATGGAAGGCCTATCATTATTATCGGCTCTCCAGGTGGCAGTAATATTATCAGCTTTGTAGTCAATTCGATTATCGCATTACTCGAATGGGATATGAATATTCAAGAGGCAGTCTCTCATCCTCACGCTATTAATAGATGGGGGAAATTTGAAATAGAAGAATCTCTTTACTCTTCAAATCTTGAAAATTCTCTAAAGGCCATGGGATACGATACTAAAATAAGAAAATACTATTCAGGCCTAAATGGAATATACATTGATACTGAAATTTATGGAGGCTCAGACCCTAGACGTGAGGGAATTGCACTGGGCAATTAAAATATAAACACTGGCGGAAAGGATGGGATTCGAACCCACGATACGGTCACCCGCATACACGCTTTC
>CAJWRJ010000048.1 GCA_913046215.1 uncultured Legionellales bacterium
TTTTATATATAAAAATAGTAGTTTATATAAATGAGCAGCAATAAAAATATTCCAACTATAATTTTAGGATTAGTCGTCTCGTTATTTCTGTTTGGAAATAATTTGAATGCTAAAACTATTCTTTGGGAATCAGGATCAAATTTATTTATCAAATTAGCTAAACAAGACAAAAGCGCGTCTGGAAAAACACCTCCAAATAGTCATCCTGTCACACTCAATGAAAAGGACGTAGGTGATGCGCTATTACTTCTTGAATTGTGGGATAAAGATTATTACGAAGAAGGTATGGCAGAAAGAGTGTTCACAGTAGAAATGGCAAGACTATTGGGCGAACACATTAGTGCTGGTCTTAAAATAGCAGACACAAAAGAAGATATAACATTTGCGGTTGTTGGCAGAAAAGGTGGCATGTTAGGTTCGTACGATACGGTATATACAGCAGGTCGAGCTTTTTACCTTGATGGGTCACTCAATCTCATATTAGGTGATTGGGATCGATCCCCAGACAAAGGCAAAGAGGTTGCATATGCTGGAACAGCTACTGAAAAACCAAAATATGTGTTTACGTTAGGCAAGAGAAGGAAACCATCTAAAATGTTAGATAAGAGTATTCTTACAGTAGAGGGAATTGAGAATATAAAAGTTAAAGGCAAAACAAGAAAAGATTGGTTTAAATTTGATTTGGAAAAAACAAAATTAGCTGTAATTGCATCAAAAGAAAAAAAGAGAAGATCATCTAAGGAATACAAACAGGAAAAGCTTCTAAAAGACGAGGCAGCTAAGTTAGCCAAGGAAAGGCGTGAAATAAGATTGGAAATGGCTCGTATGCGAAAAGAAATGGAAGCCAGCATGAAACCTGATTCACTTAGCACAGAGGAAAGACTTCAAAAGCTACAGGTCCTTAAAGAAAAGAATCTTATTTCTGATGAAGAATACGATAAAAAAAGAGCAGATATACTAAATGATATTTAATTTCATAGTATGTCTAAATCAAAGAAAAAGATTAAACAAGATAATTCCCCAAATAAAGAGCTTCTTGAAAAAAAATACCACCAGGCTCAGCAACTGCAGCAAAATGGTCATCTAAATGATGCAAAAAAACTTTATGAAGAATTGCTAGAGGTATTACCTGATAGTCCAGATTGTATCCATTTTCTTGGATTAGTTCATTTTCAGCAGGGCGAATTAGATCGTGCTGAAGAGTATTTTCAAAAGTCTATTACTCTAAACAAAAGTAATCCTCTTTATTTTTGTAATTTCTCATTACTTGCAAACCACATGAAAGATTATGATCGGGCAATTAGTTTGTTAGAAGAGGCAATAAAATTACGTCCGAACTATTCTGAGGCTTGGTTGAATCTTGGTTCAGTTCATAGTGCAAAAGGTGACATGGCCTCAGCTGAAAAAGCTTTTATAAATGCTGTTAAATTCAATGCTAATTATATTAAAGCCTTATTCAATTTAGCAGTTGTTCAGGAGGCGCTTGGAAAAAAACTTGAGTCCTCTCAAACTATTGAAAAGATTATCAAGCTTAAGCCATCTGAAAATTTATATCATACGTTGGGGTTAGCACTCTATGTGCTAGATCCTATTAATCACTCAAAAAAAGCAATCAAATATCTAAAAAAGGCACTTAAGTTTAATCCCAACTCGCTAGAGACATACCGAGCATTAGCAACACTATATGTTGAAAGTAACAGTATTGAAAAAGCTTTAGAAGTATATTCAAAAATCAGTGATAAAATCTCTGATTATCGAGATTTTAACTTAGAGTATGCATCCTGTTTGGTAAGTAATGGAGAGCTTACTAAAGCAGAAGTAATATATAGCTCAATCTTAAAAAAAGAAAAAGAAAACACGGTGGCGCTGAATGGAGTTGCATTAATTTATCAGTTATCAGGCAATTTCTCTGAATCTGAAAAAATGTATAAGGATATTTTAAAAAAGGATATACATAACCAAAAGGCATACTATGGATATTCTCAATGTAAAAAAATAGATGAAAATGATAAAGAAATTGTCAGTCAGCTTGAAAACATAATTACACTTAAAGAAAACTCTTTTGGTTATTATGCTTTAGGTAAGATGTATAACGACTTAGGACAATATAAAACAGCATTTTCAAACTATAAAAAAGCAAATGATATTAGAAGTAAAAAAATTATATTTAATAAAGAACTATTATCAAAAAAGATAGATTCAATAATTAATATTTTTACGGATGAATATATTAGTCATTTTAGTGAATATGGAAATTCCTCCGATGTTCCAATATTTATTTTAGGCTCACCCAGGAGCGGAACAACCTTAATAGAACAAATTGTCTCCAGTCACACCAATATATTAGGCGCCGGAGAATTAAATTATATTAGAAAAATTGCAAATCAAAGCGGTATTCAATCAAATAGTCGTTATCCAGAAAGATTAGAAAACTTATTTTCTAAAGGAAATGAGGCAAAAGAAATTATTAAAAATGACGCAGCACTTTATCTCCAGAATATAAGCAAATATATAAAAGATAAAAATATCATTCATGTAACAGATAAAATGCCTAATAATTTTCTTTACATAGGGTATATTTTTATGATGTTCCCAAATGCAAAAATAATTCATGCAAAACGACATCCTATTGATACTTGTTTATCAATATATTTTCAAAATTTTAATTCTGAACACCAGTATTCATTTAATATCAACAATATTATTTTTTGGTACAAGGAGTATGCTAAATTAATGAATCATTGGAAGACAATTTATGGCGACAGAATATTAGATATCGATTATGGTAGTATTACTAACAATATAGAGAGTGTTGCAAAATTAATGATTAGCTATTGTAATCTTGACTGGCAAGAACAGTGTATTGAGTTTTACAAATCAGAAAGGGCGATTCATACATCAAGTAGTTGGCAGGCAAAACAGCCAATATATAACACATCATTAGATCGATGGCGTAAATATGAAGATTATATTCCAGAATTAATAGATAATTTTTCAGAGTATGTTTAGGGAACAATATGTTGAAAGAGTTATATTCAGAGATTGAAGAGTTTGATAGTTTTTTTCTAGAAACTAATTCTGAACATCGTGTTTATGTTGAACAAGCGGGAAATCCTAATGGTGTTCCTATCATATTTCTGCATGGCGGACCTGGTTCTGGATGCAATGTGAATCATAGGCGTTATTTCGATCCTGATAAATATCGTATTATTTTATTTGATCAGCGTGGTTGTAACAGATCAACACCCAGTGGGCACACGCCTGATAACACTACGTCTGATTTACTCAATGATATGGAGGCTATTAGAAATACGTT
>CAJWRJ010000049.1 GCA_913046215.1 uncultured Legionellales bacterium
ATGTATCAAAACATTGTTATCTCTTCTAATCTCTGAAATTATATTTTTAATCAATTCTTTGAATGAGTTCATTCGGATTTGCGAAGGAATGCCGAGATCTTCTATTTCTTCTTTGTAATGTTGAAAGCCTTGCATTTTGATATTTTTATTAAAATCTTTTATTTTTAATGCAGATAATTCGGCTGTTGTTAATAAACTCACAATGCACTTAATTTCCTGATTAGAAATACTTTTTAAGTCATTTTTAAGATCAGCCTTATTGGTTGAATTAATCGGTTGTTTCCCTGGGCAATAGGAAATGCCCAATTTCTTTATATTTTTTCCAATTGGAATAGGTATCCATGAAATTGGAAAGTGATTGGGATAGATCATGATTAAGCCTTAATTAATGATTTATAGATTTTGTAAATACAAAGCCATTATAATCAGATTTAGATACTGCGTCGCATATTTGACGATATTTATCGAGTCCCCCGGCGTATGGAATAAATACCTTTGGTTTTTCAGGAATATTTCCACCTAAGTACCAAGAGTGCTTGGCTGATAAGAAGAAATTACCTTTCACTGCCTCGTATACGCTTTCTATCCATGTTTCGGCTGACAGTTGAGTTGCTTCAATAGTATCATTTTCATTAATGATCATAAACTTTATACAATCACTGATCCATTCAGCATGCTGTTCGATTGCCCGAGGCATATTTGTTAGAACTGCGGGACTTCCAGGTCCTGTAATCAGAAAGAGATTTGGAAAATTTGGTATTGAAAGTCCTAAATTAGTTAATGGGCCAGCTTTCCAATACTCATTTAAAGTAATATTATTTTTGCCCTTAATTTTCATATTTAATAATGTGCCTGTAAGAGCATCAAACCCAGTAGCAAGAATTAATGCATCAAGTTCATATTCGTCGTTGCTCGTTTGAATGCCATTTTTTGTAAAAGATATTATTGGATTCTCACGAATATCTATTAAATTTACATTCTTGCGGTTAAAAGTTTCATAATAGTTTGTGTCTATTGGGGGTCTCTTAGAGCCAAATGGATGGTCGAAGTTCGTAAGTAAATTTGCTGTTTTGCTATCATTAACGATATTCTTGATTTTCTCTTTAATAAAATTAGAAGCTGTTTCATTGGATTCATTATTAATGCTTAAATCTGAAAATGTATCTCTAAAACTCAAACCTCCATTTTCCCAAGCCCGCTCATACAATTCATTGCGTTTAATTTCGTTCGTATCCTTGGCAGAGATATTCGAATGTGTCCAAGGGTGGCCGCCACGGTGGTGAAGCATAAGTTGCTCAAGTTTTTCAAATTCTTTATTGGCGTTAAGTTGATCACTTTTCGTAAGTTTATGATTTTTTGCAGGGACACTATAATTGGGAGTTCGTTGAAAAACAGTTAGTTTTTTTGCAATTTTGGCCACTTCGGGTATTACTTGAATTCCAGTGGAACCAGTGCCAATAATTCCAACTCTTTTATTTTGGAACGTTGGATTTTTTTTGGGCCAATTTCCTGTATGATATATTTCGCCATTAAATATTTTTTCATTCGGAATTTCTGGTTTGTTAGTAAAAGACAGACAACCTACTGCTGCAATAACGTATTTTGCTGAAACTTTATTGCCGTTTTTAAGTTGAATAGACCAAATATTATTTTTTTCACTGTAAATTAAATCAGAGACTTCAGACTTAAATTGTATATCTTTGCGTAAGTTTAATTTATCACATACAAAATTGAGGTATCTCTCAATCTCAGGTTGAGTAGGATATCTCTCAGACCAATCCCATGCCTCATAAAGATCTTTAGAAAAATAATACGAGTATGCTTTACTTTCAGTATCGCAGCGAGCTCCAGGATAGCGATTCCAGTACCAAGTACCACCGACCCCATCGGCTTTTTCAAGTACTTTGACTTTTAAACCCAATCGATCTCTTAAGATGTGTAGTTGATATAGACCCGCAAAGCCGGCTCCTATGATTATAGCATCAAAATGTTCCATTGATTATCAGATTCACATAAATTTATTATTTATAAAAGTATAAATTGAGTTATTCATATAGAGCAATCGATTTTTAGGTATTGATGAAACAAGAATTATGAGAGATTAAGAATTTACTTTTGGAATAAGCGCATCTGTTTGATAAATTTTAAATAAGCAATGGAGATTAAGACTTGACGCAACAATTAATTGACGAAGATAAAATTGATAAATTAGCTAAATTAGCTGTAAACACTGGTTTGGGATTGCAGCCGGGACAAGATTTGCTTTTAACGGCACCAATCGAGGCTTTACCGTTGGTCCGTCGAGTAGCAGTACATGCGTATAAAGCTGGAGCAGGCTTAGTAACTCCTTTATTTTCTGATGGTGAGCTGACATTGGCTCGATATAAATATGGAAATAATGAGTCCTTTGATAAGGCAACCCATTGGCTATATGATGGGATAGGTAAAGCATTTGATAACAATACAGCAAGAATGGCAATTGCTG
>CAJWRJ010000050.1 GCA_913046215.1 uncultured Legionellales bacterium
TCAATGGCGATTGCACACGCAGGTGCAAAAATTGAAAAGAAATCTCTTTATCAATACCTAGGAAAGAACAACGCACATATACTTCCAATGCCAATGATGAATATTTTAAATGGCGGGAGCCATGCCGATAACCTAGTTGATATTCAAGAGTTTATGATAATGCCTTTTGGTGCAAAAAGATTCTCAGAAGCATTGCAAATGGGGACGGAAGTATTTCACCATTTAAAATCAGTATTAAAATCCAAGGCATTATCAACTGCAGTAGGCGATGAAGGTGGGTTCGCACCAAATCTAAAGTCTAACGAAGAGGCTATAGAGATAATACTTGAATCGGTATTGCAAGCAGGGTTAAAACCAGGTTCAGATATATATTTAACATTAGATGTCGCGGCAAGTGAGTTATTTGAAGACAGTGTGTATAATTTATATTCTGAAAATAAAAAATTAGATTCCATAGAGATGGTTGAATACCTTAGTGGCCTTGTTGAAAAATACCCTATTGTATCCATAGAAGATGGGCTTCATGAGGACGATTGGGAAGGATGGAAACAACTGACAAATAAGTTAGGAAATAAAATACAAATTGTTGGAGATGATCTAACCGTTACAAATATTTCACGATTAGAGCGCTCTATTGAAGAAAGCAGCATGAATGCTATTCTAATTAAACTCAACCAAATTGGAACTGTGACTGAGACAATTCAGACAATAAATCATGCAAAAAATGCAAATTTTGGGGCAATCATTTCCCATCGCTCAGGAGAAACTGAAGACACCACCATAGCTGATTTAGCAGTAGCCATGGGTATGGGACAAATTAAAACAGGTTCTGTATCCAGAACGGACAGGACATGTAAATACAATCAATTATTACGCATCGAAGAAGAATTAGGGCATAATGGGTCAATCGCTAACATTGGCTATTTAGGAATTCCAAATTGAGCAAATATGGCACCATGAAACGAGCGGCAGAGCCAAGAGTTTTACGCAAGAAAGTTGTTGAAACACAAAAAAGATTTATAAGGGGAATATTGTTTTTAATCGCTACAACTTTATTAATTGTATTTATTTTTGGAGACCATGGCCTTTTGCAGTTATACAAACTCAAAAGAGAGAGAGCCGAAATTCAAAACCACATACTAAAGTTGCGTCAGAATAAAGAAGTTTTAATCACAGAAAAAAACCGTCTTGAAAATGATTTAGACTACATTGAAAAGTTGGCACGTGAAAAATACAGAATGGCAAAACCTGGGGAGCAAGTTTTTAAAGTTATCCCAAAACAAGTGGCTCAGGATTCAAATAAATGACTAAAAATGATTATCAAGCTACAAACTTATTTCATTTTCAATATATGCTTTGTCTTCTATAAAAGCATCCAAATATATTTCAACGCGCCGATTAACTGCTCTGGCTTTTTCTTTATCTAAATAGTTCTTAATTGCTCCAACATCAACAATTGGGCGATGCTCTCCGTATCCTAACGCAGAAAAATATTTCTCTGACATTCCAACATCTTCATTCATTAGCCTGACTATATTCAAGGATCTAGCTGCAGATAATTCCCAATTGCTTGGATATTCAGCATTGGCTGGAAGTTTCTCATCATCTGTATGACCTTCACATCTTATCTCAACATTTAAATCTGAACCTTGCTGATCAATCATTTTAAGTAAGGTCTTATAATTATCATTATACTCTACATTCATTAGCTCAGACTCTTTGATAATTTTACCTATCTGGTTAACAACTGGATAATATAAAGGGTCAATATCTGCAGAAGCAGACTTAAAAAGATTGCCCCGTATTGTGATTTTGATACCTTTTGTCTCTCGATCAACAGAAATATTATCAGAGGAAAGGTCATTGGTCATTTTTACATATGTTTGGTCTAATAATCGATCAATTACAACATTAATGGTTTTCTCTGCATCATTTAACATAACTAATAGTAACACAAAGAAGGTTAATAAAAGTGTTACAACATCAGCAAAGGTAAGCGCCCAGGCGGTTGATTTTGCCTTACGCTCGTCAAGAGAAATAGATTGACGCAAAGGTTCCATATTAAAGGCCTAAGCTTTTTCTTTATTATTATAGCGATACTGGGAAGGGACAAAGGTCATTAGTTTTTCTCTTATTAAAATCGGGTGCTCACGTGCATGAATGCTGATTATTCCTTCAACAACAATATTTTTAAGCATCATCTCATTCTCTGAGCGTCGTTTTAGTTTCCCTCCAATGGGTAGAAAAATCATATTTGCCATAAATACACCATAGAACGTGGTGATTAGAGCTAATCCCATCCCTCTTAAGAGCTCTGAGAATCTTTCCGCGACACTATAGTCCGCGCCCAAATCTAGATCACCTCCGCCAGAAGTAAAGTTCATCATCATAATTATCAAACCCAACACTGTCCCCAGCATGCCAAAAGC
>CAJWRJ010000051.1 GCA_913046215.1 uncultured Legionellales bacterium
AAGAACATTGAATAAAGGCTTTAGATTCATGAAATAAACATTTTATTTATCTTTGACCTTCCATCAGGCCTTGCAAAAACAAGCGCAATATCCTCCTCAGTTAATTGTGAATTCCCATGAGCAATAACGATCTTACCATGATGATTGATCATACCAATAATGCTATCTTTTGGAAGATTAAGCTCATTGAGAGGTCTTTTAGTGATCTCACTTCCATCTTCAGGCTGTAATTCAAATACATCTAAACCTATTTCGTGAAAGGTCGCTACTGATGTATCGGAAATATCACTGTGCAAAATTCGTAAAATCGAGTTAGCCGTAGAAAGGTTCTTGCTAATTACAGCACCAATCCCTATCTCTTTTATTGTTGGCATATATTCTGTATTTACCACATGAATGATACTCTGTTTAACGCCAAGGTGTTTTGCGAGCATTCCAGCAATTAAATTGGTTTTTTCGTTTTCAGTTACAGCGATAAAACTATCGACATCCTGTATGTTTTCAGATTTTAAGAATTCAATATCAGTGCCATCACCATGGACAACCATAGCATCATCAAGTTTTGTAGAAATCTTACCTGCTTTCGGCCTATCATAATCAATTAACCTTACGTTATGATCTTTTGAGATATCCTCAGCAAGCGTGCGACCAATTTTAGAACCTCCAAGTATCATAATGTTATTACTGCTTGTTTCCTTTATGTTTAACAACTCAAGCAAGTTTTCTATATTCTTTGATTTAAGAACAAAATGAGCGATATCATCCTCAAGAAATTTGAAATCAGATGTAGGTACAAGAGCCTCATTATTCCGAAGTACTGCAACAACCGTAAATCTAAACCGGTCATTTTCTTTACAAATTTCGGAGAGGGTTTTACCATCTAACATTGATTTATTCCAACGGTCAATTCGAATCCCCACCATGGTCAATCTTCCACCTTCAAAACTTCTTGCCTGCACAGCATAAGGATATTTCATCAGCTGTTTTATTTCCCTGCACGCCTCTTGTTCGGGATGAATAACCATATCAACACCAAATTTTTCAGGTTTTATGATACTATTTCTTGCTGAATATTGTTGATCACGTAATCTCGCTATGATCTTATTTGCCCCTAGTTCATGCGATTGCTGTGATGCTATGAGGTTGATTTCATCTACTCTTGTTAGGCAAAGCACATAATCGGCCTCACTGACGTTAGCATCTAAAAGAACATTCGGACTAGCTCCGTTACCCTCTACTACAATAACATCTAAGCTTTCAGATGCACGCTGGCACTTTTCGGGGTCGATATCTACAACTGTGATATCATAGTTTTCTTCGCTTAATGCCTTTGCAACATGAAAACCAACCTCACCCGCGCCTATAATAACTACTTTCATTAACCTTAAATCATATTATGTAATATTAAAAAAGTTACATTATTTTTTTTATAATAAAACCTTTTATTGTTTATTCCGATATTCTTCGTATATCTCCACCAAGGTCCTCAAATTTTTGTTCAATATTCTCATAACCTCTATCGATATGATACACTCTACTAATCTGCGTCTCTCCTTTAGCTGCAAGTGCTGCAATGATTAATGATGCGCTCGCTCGAATATCTGTTGACATAACTGGCGCACCAACAAGTGTATTTTTTCCTCTGATAAATGCCGTATTATTTTCTACTTTTATATTAGCACCAAGTCTAGATAATTCTGGGATATGGCTAAATCTATCATGGTATACAGTGTCAGTTACCATTGAGGAGCCATCTGCTAGAGACATTACTGCAACCCACTGAGCCTGTAAATCTGTTGGAAAACCAGGGTATACAGCAGTTGTCATATCAATGGATTTAATTTTTTCAGGGGGCGTGATGATTATACTGTTTTGATTTATTTTTAATATACATCCTGTCTCACGCAGTTTATGAACCACCTTGTCAAGATGCTTTGGTATAATATTTTTCACTTCAATTTCACCTAATAACGCCCCAGCCATTAAAAATGTACCCGCTTCAATTCTATCTGGAATAATCTCTATATCTGCAGAATGAAGTTCATCTACTCCATGAATAATTAGGGTTTCTGTCCCGATACCCTCAATCTTAGCACCCATACTATTTAAAAAGTTACATAATTGTGTTATCTCAGGCTCTTTAGCGCAATTATAAAGCCTAGTAGTCCCGCTAGCTCTTACTGCAGCCATTGCAAGGTTTCCAGTCGCCCCTACAGAAGGAAACTCAAAATGGATATCGTTCCCTATTAGCTCTTTTGCCTCCGCAAGAATATTACCACCATCAAGGTTTAATTTAG
>CAJWRJ010000052.1 GCA_913046215.1 uncultured Legionellales bacterium
TCAGGCAGTAACCTTACATAATGGAGTAGATTCCTAGTATTGTAGCTTGTAATGTAACTTGTCCAACCTTGCTTATCCAATTCTTCTTTTGTTAAAGGTCTTGTAACCATAATTGAAGATAGGGCAGGCAAGTATCCCCCTCTTAGTTCTTGTGGGATGTCATCACTGGAATAGCCATTTGTCGCAACAATTAGTTTTTTTGCTATTATCGTTCCATTGTTTGTAATTACGGAGAAATTTCCATTAAGGTTTTGAATTTTTTTGACTGTAGTTTTATAATATAAACCAATGTTTTCTTTAAGAGCGGCTTTATACAAACCAATCACGTATTTTAATGGATTTAAACCAAAGCTATTAGGATTTAATACGCCGGCAAAGGCCTCTGGACTAGATATTCCAAAGGACTGGAGCTCATGGACATCAAGAAACTTTGTATTAAAATCAAATTCATTTTTCATGAACTTTTGATCATTTTCAATGGCTTGAACAGATTTTTGACTGTGCGCAAATAATAATTCCCCACCGTCTACAATATCTGCATCAATTTTGTAATTATCTAAGTTTTTTCTTACCTGTTTTACAGCTGCAAGCTGGGCGTTTAGCACTTCAACAGTTTTGGATTTGCCATATTTATCTAAAAGACTTTTAAAGGACTTCTTTGTGCCACCCATACATGCAAAACCTCCATTGCGTCCGGAGGCACCCCATCCTACAGGAGCAGCGTCTACTATACTTACATCTTGTTTGAACTTTTCTTTGATTTCTAAAGCTGCATTTAAGCCGGTGTATCCTCCGCCGATTACTAATATGTCAGTTTTTAAATTATTACTGAGGGAATTTGATTTTTTTGGCCTTTCAATCGTTTGAGACCAATAACTGCTTGGAAATAAATCTGTATCATACGCTTCCATTTCATATATTCGTGACAAAATCTAAATTCCTTATTTTCGAAAATACTCTCTTACTCAGATTGTCTCAGTAATCAACATAAGAGTTGGCTCTTTTGGTTAATCTTGTTAATCTGCATTTAACACAAAAACAAGTTAAACTCTTATAGTAGGAGCCTTGATGGCACATAGCAATACTGCACAAGCACTTATGGAAATGGATCGCGCTCATGCTCTACATCCTTTTTCTCATTTTGAAAGTTTTAATAGAGATGGAGCATTGGTTATAATGGAAGGAACCGGGGCTCGGCTTAAGGATGCGACTGGAAACGAGTATTTTGACGCTGTTGGTGGTCTTTGGTGCACGAACATTGGACTTGGACGAGATGAAATGGCAGATGCAATAGCAGATCAGGTTAGAAAATTATCATTCTCATCCACCTTTACTGATATGACGAACGAAACTTCCGCATTATTAGTCTCTAAATTGGCGGAACTTACTCCCAAAGGTCTTGATCACATTCATTTTACCACTGGCGGTTCTACAGCAATAGATACTGCAGTTAGAATGGTGCATTATTACCAGGCATC
This sequence comes from uncultured Legionellales bacterium, assembly GCA_913046215.1. Lineage (GTDB taxonomy): Bacteria > Pseudomonadota > Gammaproteobacteria > Eutrophobiales > Eutrophobiaceae > UBA11869. The sequence goes on from CAJWRJ010000052.1 coordinate 1,479, forward strand.
TCGTGGATATCCTTCAAAGAAATTAATCATTGCGCGTGATCATTCTTACCATGGATCAACTTATGCGGCTATGTCTGCTGGTAAACGCCCTGGTGATCATGTGCCTGAATTTCAATATATGAATGATATTTTTCATCATATTTCTTGTCCAAATCCCTATAGGCGACCCGAAGGTATGGAAGAAGGTGATTTTACTGAGCTTTTGGTAAAAGAATTTGAAGATACAATCGAACGTCTTGGAGTCGATAATATAGGTGGATTTTTTGCTGAACCTATTCAGGCCTCAGGAGGTGTGATTGTACCACCTGATCATTATTTACGACGCATAAGAGAAGTTTGTAGTTCTAATGATATCTTATTTGTTGCGGACGAGGTTGTTACAGCTTTTGGTAGATTAGGTCATTGGTTTGCTTCAGAGGATGAATTTGATATGATTCCTGATATTATCTGCAGCGCAAAAGGCTTGTCGTCTGGGTATCTCCCAATCGGTGCAATGATATATTCTGATAAAATTCATGATGTAATTAGCCAGAGTGAAAGTGGGTGGTTTACGAGCGGCTTTACTTATGCTGGTCACCCGGTTTCATGTGCTGCCGCATTAAAAAATATTGAGAT